>NZ_JBHINE010000050.1:0-2479 GCF_042194715.1 Bartonella sp. CM120XJJH
AATACCAATGCGAGGGCGCTCGCAACCGGAGGGGGGCTTGAAGTGCAAACCAAAAATCCAAATTTTATCGACATTTTGATAGGCAAAAGAATCCGTCACAGACGCATTTCAATAGGACTTTCCCAAAAAGCATTAGGAAGCCATTTAGGTGTCAGTTTTCAACAAATCCAGAAATACGAAAAAGGCTTTAATCGTGTAAGCGCAGGGTGTTTGCTAAAAATCGCCCAAAAACTAGATGTTCCCATGAGCTTTTTTTATGCAGACATTGCTACAAAAGAAGATATCTCAACAAAAGACAATCACTCACACCATGATCAAGAAACATACAGCGAAAAAGAACACACCCTTTTAAAAAACTTTAGAGACCTCCAGCCGAAAAAACAAAAAGCAATCTTATGGTTAATTTCTGATTAAGCAAAAACGCAACGATCAATATATCCCCCCTGCCTAAAATTTCCCATACCTGATATCACCCCCCAAAGAGTGATGTTTTACAGCATGATAGGATAATTCACGCGATAGTTCGTTTTCTGTTTCCGTTATTGCTTTAAGCCAAGCTGCTTGAGGATCAGCAGCTGGGATTTTAAGTTTGACTATTCGTAGCAAAGCGGAGTCAAACAAAAATGACATTGTTGCTCAAAACCATGCCCCCAATTACGTTTACGAGACAATGGAACAGTATCGAGAAGACAGCCCCGAAAAAAAACATATGAGCGGTTAAGTAAAAATCAAAAGATTGAGCTTATAACGTTGAAAAAGCGCCCGATACTGGATTATTCCCACGCCCCTTAAATCTCAGAAAAATGATTTAAAACACATGTTTCGTTGATGAGCCAATCATTCAGAATGAATAATGGACAAAGAACCGTTCACAAATATCCAGATACCCAATAAACAGAATAA
This sequence comes from Bartonella sp. CM120XJJH, assembly GCF_042194715.1. Classification (NCBI taxonomy): domain Bacteria; kingdom Pseudomonadati; phylum Pseudomonadota; class Alphaproteobacteria; order Hyphomicrobiales; family Bartonellaceae; genus Bartonella; species Bartonella sp. CM120XJJH. Next base: position 904 of record NZ_JBHINE010000050.1, read on the forward strand.
TCCACTCAATCCAGAAAAAAGGAACAACTGCCCAGCCGAAGTGTGACCTAAAACAAACGCTCCAACAAAGGGCGCCACCAACATAGCTAAATTTTGTATAGACTGCACCCATCCAGAAGCCAACCCAATCTGTTCATTGAAATTAGTGACCAGATAAACATTAGAAGATATGGAAAAGTAAGCACTCACCATTCCAATAAGAAAAAAACAGAGCAACAAAGTCTCAATACGGAGTAAATCCAAGTAAAAAAAGCACACTGAGATCAAGACAAAACAAACCATTGTTGACATTGCAGGCATTAACAATTCCGATATTTTTCCTGTAAGGGGTTTATGCTTTGATTGTTTCACTCTCCAAAACCCATAGAGGAAATTACCAATCCCTGAAGCGGATACCAGCATCCCAAGAGCCTGTTTATTCATTTTCAGTGCATTAAGGATGACAGGCAACTGATTATTCACCATAAAGATCATAGCAAAATACACAAACATCACCGCCACATAGGCATACCAAGTTGTCCCATAAAGCCTCTGTTGTGATTTTATGGTACTCGCTGTTTTTACCATAAGAGACGAGACAGGTTGTGCACCAATAAAACAAAACACGATAAAGCCTAGCAATGTCAGAAATCCAGAAAACAATAAAGTATATGTATCTGACAAAAATGCAGAGAGAGCACTACCCAAAGCAGGTCCTATCATCTTCGCCATGCTATTGATCATGTTAAGAACAGAATAGTAACGAGTCCGTTCGTGTTTAGGCACAGAATTTGCACTGAGAACGGAAATTGCTGGAATAGCTAGACTATTGAATATCGCTCGAACAACTGCCAGTATAATAAATCCTTGCAGACTCGTCGCCATCAATAAAGCAACAGTACATAACGCTCGTAACAACAGTGACGCCCGCAACCAATGGATCATAGAACGATGACTGACCAACATTCCAATTGGCTTAGACAGAACAATACCAGGTAATAATGTTGCCGCTCCAATAAAAGCGACATCATATTGATCAGCTTTCCAAATGAACACAGATACGGTTAAAATCACGATATAATCAATCCAACCCCCAAATGACACCATGCCATTACCCAGCAAAAGCACCAACAAGCGATTGTTTGCTGCCCCATCTATTTGCACCAAAACACGCGCCCTTCTTTTTCCTTAGCAGTACTTTAGCAATATTGATGAAATGATCAATTCTTGCCTCGTATCCTAAAGGCATCGACGACCTTCCCGCAACAAAGAAATTTATAATGATCCATGGTAAACAAAACCACTGGTGCTAAGTCTAGATATGTATTAAAACTTACACCATTGATTGAACTTAATCTGCGTCTTTGCGAATGATGACAATAACCAAGCCACTAATAATCCAACCCTTGAATCCGTTTATGATAATCCCGCGTGCCTCCCCTTCAGCTCCAACACAAAAAAACGCTCTGAGCGTTCTCTCCTAAAGAGAACTCTTTATTCTTCTTCATCACTTTTCTGTGTTAGCAAGACTGATGAGATGATCAATCTTGCCTCACACCCTCAAAGTATTATCGACCTTTCTGCAACAAAGCACCAA
>NZ_JBHINE010000051.1:0-2122 GCF_042194715.1 Bartonella sp. CM120XJJH
GCACCCACCATGCGCCCCCGCGCTTGGTTGAAAGCATTTTCCGCATTCCTTGTCGCATCCTCAAGATGCTCAGGGTCAAACCACCCTTTAAAGTGATGCCTTGTCTTGTTTTGGAAATGCGCAACATCTGAACTAAAGGCTGCAAGATCACGCTTGGCAGAAGCTATCCCTTCTTGCAGGTGATTGACAAAACGCACAACAAGGGAAACATCCATGATCGTCTCTTATCCTAACTGATGGCTTTCATATTCTTGGGCTTTAAGGCGTGCGAGTTCTTCTCGATAGGCAATCACATCCAGCCAATCCATCTGGTTAATTTCTGAAGGCGCCCAGTGATAATAAAGGGCTAGTTCTGCTCCAAATTGTCCGGCAGAGAAGATTGGCGTGTGGGGAAAAAAAGCAAAAAACGCCTTAAACACGGCCATAATGTCAACAACATCAAGACGGTTAATCAATTCAACAGATTCATGAGACATATCGGCTAAAAGCACAGCTATTCCTTCCATAGCCTCATGGGTCAATAAAGCCTCACAAAGCTTGGAAATGAGAACATCATTGCTTAAGGGTGTTTTATCCTCTTCTACAGCGGGCAGCACGAGCTTTGCTAGCTGCGGTCCAATCAACACCGCTAATTGGCGTGCTTGCTTGAAGTTTGGGCGATAAAAGGTTAGTTTCTTGCAGAGAGATTCTTTGCCACCTTTATCTTGATAAAGAAGCGGAACAGCTAATTCCACATCAAGGCTGGTTTGTAAACTTGTCATGATCAATTCCTATAAATGAGAACCCTATCAATAATGAGAGCTTATAAATTGAGAATAGAGCGGCGGCGAGAACCGATCTCTTGCCCATTGCGGACAAGCCAACCGCCCCGTTTAAAAGAAAAGCGGTGCAAAACAGAACCATCCCAAAATTCCGTATAGTCCCAAACATTTTTGATTTCGCAATCATAGCCTGTCGCTTTTCCAGCCGTTAAGCCTTCGCTATCGACTTTGACCAAGCGCCCTGTAACATCAATGGAATGCTCATGCTCACGTCCATCTTCTTCAGAGATCACATGTTTTTTGCCAGTGAATTTATGACGAAGACCAGGAGGACCACCAAAGATGCCGATAATTTCGGGGGTGTGGCTGCGGATTTTCATTTGCAAACCGAGAGCTTTTACACCAAGACCGCTCACATCAATTTGCATATCAGAGCCGCCCGGTTGATAGGTTTCAGTGATTTCTTCCAACGTGGGCAGTTTCAATGTTTCAAGATCAAGGTGAAGATTCACATCATCATCAACAATTAGCGTAAAACCGCGTACAATGCGTAAAGTCATGCTTTAACTCCTTGCTGCTTTGCGATAAGTTTCAAGCGTATCGCCAAATTGATAGGTCATTTTCTTTTGGATATCTTCAGCCAATCGATCAAAATAAGCGCTATTGCGCCGGCTGCCGAAACTCAAATCTTCTAAAGGTGGTACTTCTTCCGCATCAAACTCGACCCGCAATTTTCCCAATTGCAAAGTACTGTTGGAATTTAAATCACGATCAAACCAAACCCGCCCACCAAGCAATGCACCACGCGCAATCATATCATCAAGAAACTGCGTGAGGCTGCGGGTAATGGCAATAACATGTTGACCAGTAAGGTTTTCATCATTCGCCCAAGGGCGGAAATTGTTGATGATCGTTTTTTCCAATGCTGCACGGGTGCGCACCACATTGACAAAGCGCCACAATGGATCACTAGAGGTGGTGTGGTTACCCCATAAAATGCGTCCATTGGCGGCAAATTGACCTTGGGCATTTTGGCTAAGCCGTGCTGGAATAAAGGTCGCAATATCGGCTTGGTTAAGGCGATTTGCCTCATGATCAATTTCCCCATCAAAATAGCTAATCGGGCGCGCCGTGCCTAAAATGCCATGCACATCTTGGTTGGAGGGAGACCAAAAAACACCGCCCCTTTGCTTATCACGCTTGATAAACATCGCCGCCACAAAAGGACTTGCCGGTTTAACACTCCAACCACCCTCAACATTTGCCACCCGCACAAAGGGATCAATCAGATAACAAAAGCGTGAGGAAAAATCTGCACGATAGGCAAGGCTTTCTTCCGTGTTTTTACCACCCGTATCAAA
>NZ_JBHINE010000052.1:0-2066 GCF_042194715.1 Bartonella sp. CM120XJJH
TATCGCTCCTTAAGTAAGACTGGTGATCCTAAACTTTCTACCTTAGTCGCTGTGTTATCTGCCCTTAATTTGCAACTAAGCGTACAATCTGCTCCATAAATCGTGAGGGGAATAAGTCTTCCCCCACTCCTCTCAACGATTAGTCACGAATTGCACGACCACAACACACTCACCAGCCGCGGTTGTTTTATCCCGTGTTGCATAAAGCGTAAGCTCTTGATCATCTGGAACAAACTCTTTTTGGTTGGTTGAAGCAAAATCTTGCGTGCCTTGAGCTTTGATGTCCTTTTCACTAAACTCATTACCCCCATAGGTGCTGCCTATCTTTAATTTCGCTTCCGAAAACGCCGTCTTCACAAACGCTTTAATCGAAAGGATCATTGCACCACGCGGTAAAGTCCCGATTTTGCGTGTCAAATGCTTATCTTTATGCGAGATATTCAAACGCAAAAAACTGACCTGATGTGTATGAAGATCTCTGCCGTGTAAGTGTCCTGTTACGCCATCTACCATGTCCTATTTCCTTTCCTCATCACTCAACTTCACCGCTGTAGGTGGGGATAACTATCGTTCCAAAATCTTGGGCTCCTTGTGCTCTTCCTGGCATTTGGAAACGGGTTTTCTTCATGCCCATAATTGTATGCACTCCAAAACCGTATTCGCGTTTGTAGTCAAAGGTTTCTTCTTCGATTTTATAGCGGGTCTTACCGTAACTCTTACCAAATGCCATAACGACACTTTGCGCTCCAAGCAAAACAGCACGGCGCACACCTGCAAGACGTGTACTATCCGTGGATTTAACACCATTGGTGACATGCTCTGATTCACGTAAAATCACACCATTATACATGCCTAGAGAACCATCAAAGATTGGGTTTTTGGAACGCGAACCGGTATAAGCGGCTTTCTGAATATCAAGCCATTGACCCGTCTCTGTATTAGTGCGCAATTGTGTCACCTGAATGGGATGCAAATACAACACATAAACACTCTCGCTATTCACGCGAACCGGTCTAATTTTAGGATTCGCTAGCTTAGCGCACTGAACCGCTTCATCTATCAATTTAAGATTAAAGCTGTGTTTGGCTTTTTCTGTAAGATCTTCATCCCTAGTTTTACCATCTGGTCGCACAATGCGCTTACTGCTTGGAGCTAATGGTGCATTAAAGCCCCAAAAAAGAGGATCAAGATCAACCGGTTCTCCCTCAAAATTGAGCCTATTAGCAGTATAACCGCAAGCGTGAACGAAAAACATCAAACTCAAACGGTCCGCATACCAATCTGATAAACTGGTTTTGGCTTCTTCGCGCAAATTAAACAATGTGCGCTGATTATCAATAGTGCCTTCATTGGCAATTCTTGTTCCATGATAAAGTTCATTGATATAAAGTTTATCATGAAGGAATTGGAGTGCCTCTTCATTGCCTTCAAGGGTTTCGCCCTCACTCACACCACGTCCTGATAACTGAGCTCGCAGACTAAATGTTACACAATCCCCTTTGCCTTTTTGCGTCTCTGTTTTCACCTGAATAATACTATTGGAATCCTGCCCCATCAAAGGAGCAATAGGAGTTGCTTTGGAGACCTCCGCATCAAGAATTCTCGCCCATGTTTTTAACGCATGGGGATCATTAATCCCTATATGTGTTGTTGCCATTGATTTTACCTTTCTTTGCTATAAAAAAACCGGCTTAAAGCCGGACCACCAACCCGCACCAAAGGCGGCTTATTCTCTAAAAGTCTTTCACTTAATCTTCATCATCCGCACCACTCAATTTGCGTATAAGCACTCGGTTCTTTGGATTACTGTACCATGCTTGAAACTCTTTATCCGTCATAGCGTTCATCGTTTCCCATGAAAGTGGACCTGTACTCCCTCCTCCACCAGATGCCGTCAACGTCCGCGCAGAATTCTGACGACTTTGAAGCTCTGCTACCTGATCGTTGACTTGTAGCGCTTTTGTCTGATAGCCAAGGTTTTGGGCTATTCTATAAATCTCTTCTGCCGGATTGAGATCTCTTTGTGCACAAGTCGCTACAAGCGCATGCAATTGATCTCTTATAAT
>NZ_JBHINE010000053.1:0-1783 GCF_042194715.1 Bartonella sp. CM120XJJH
ATTCTTTTGACAGACCGTGAAAGTGCAAAATTGCTTCATATGAGTGTCTCAACATTCCGCCGTCATGTTACCAATGGCTCTTTGCCAAAACCTTTAAAATTTGGCTTTTTATCGCGTTGGTTACAATCAGATCTTTTGAATGTCATCGAGCAAGAAAAACAGCAACGTTATAACGACGCGGCATAAAAAAAACCTTGTCACGTAAGGACGGACAAGGCTTTCTCACACTCATCACCCTAGAGTTAGCATAATCCGTCCTATGGTGCAATAATCATAGGATAAAAATGATGTGTTCTTTTAAGAATGCGCAGGGCATTACACATGCCTTGCATGGGGTTTGGCATGGATATTATGGGATAGCCCGTTGTCCTGCTCATGATGATAGGCTGCCTAGCTTATCCCTTTCTCATGGACATGATGGGCGTCTCTTACTTTATTGTTATGCTGGCTGCTCCTTTAGAGAGATCATACAAGCGCTCATTAGAATTGGCTTGCTTGGAAAACAAGCCTTTTTTGATAAAGCTTATGATCATACGCTCTCTTTATCCAAACAGATTTCTGCTGATCTCAAACGAGCAAAACAGAAAGCAGAGAGAGCAAAAGCAATTTGGCAACAATGCCAACCAATCAAAAATACTTTAGCAGATCAAAAATACTTTAGCAGAAACCTATTTACGTATGCGGGGTATTACATGTGATTTGCCTGCTGATTTACGCTTTCATAGCAAATGTCCACACCCTTTAGGGATTACACTGCCCGCGTTGGTGGCTCTTGTTAAGGGTGTTGGCTCCTTTGCCATTCATAGAACCTTTTTACAAGCCAATGGCTGTAAAACAGATCAAAAACCAGCAAAAGCCATGTTGGGTTCTGTCATGGGCGGTGGGGTGCATTTAAGTCAATCCAATCCCAAACATCTGGTTATTTGTGAAGGCATTGAAACGGGTCTGTCTCTTCTGTCTGGGTTGTTATCAGAGCCCGTTGATTTATGGGCGTCTCTTTCAACCAGTGGCATGATGCGTGTGAATTTACCCCATACAAAAGGACGTCTGACAATTGCAATGGACGGCGATGATGCGGGTCGTAAAGCAGGTCTTACCCTTGCAAAGCGTGCTTATAGCCAAGGCTTTGAGGTCTTTATCATGCAAGCCCCAAAAGGAACTGATTTTAATAACGTATTACTTTCTTAAAAGAGGAAACTATGAAAGATAGTAATTTACAAAACAAGAATGAAAATACTCCCGTCAATGATAACGATAATGTCTCTTTAAACGAAAATACTTGTTTAAAAGCCATTCCTTATGAAGTCGCCTTGCAACAAAACGGTTGGAAGGAATTACAACAGATTGAGAGTGCTCTTTTACCCGTTGAACCTTTTAATCCATTACAGCTCCCAATGCCATTCATGGACTATATTTATGACGTTTCAGAGCGTCAACAAGCTCCAATGGATTTTATTGCTGTCTCTGCTTTATGCGGTTTGGCGGCTGTCATTGGTAATGGCGTGCGGGTTGCTCCAAAACAACATGATGATTGGACGATTGTCCCTAATCTCTGGGGCGCTCTTATTGGACAGCCTTCAACCATGAAAACACCAGCCATGAAAGCCGCTTTAGCTCCCATTACTTGCCTTCAAAAGCAATGGTATAAAGACTGGTTAAAACAGAAAGAAAAACAAGAAATTGAAGAGATACTTGAAACTTTAGATAAATCAGAAAAGAAAAAACAAGCCCATAAAGCGATCAAAAAAGGAGATCTTGAAACAGCCCGTGCTCTTTTGTCTGA
>NZ_JBHINE010000054.1:0-1780 GCF_042194715.1 Bartonella sp. CM120XJJH
GCTTATTATCAAAAGGAAATGTTGGCAGCTGAGCAAGAGGGGCGGATAGGGCGCGTTGCTCGTGACCCTTTAATGCAGATACGTGCTTTTTGGGATATTGGGGGCACGGGTGCTAAGGCAGATGCAACAGCGATATGGATAGCACAGTTTGTGGGGCGAGAAATCAGAGTGCTCGATTATTACGAAGCACAGGGACAACCGCTATCAGAGCATGTAGGCTGGTTGCGTCAAAATGGCTATGAGAAGGCACTGATGGTGTTACCCCATGACGGTGCGACCAGAGATCGTGTGCATAATGTGAGTTTTGAGAGTGCTTTAAATGATGCGGGTTTTGAAACACAGGTCATTCCTAATCAAGGGGCGGGGGCTGTTAAGATGCGAATAGAGGCGGTGCGACGTATTTTACCGTCTGTTTGGTTTCATGAAGAGACAACGGTAGCAGGGCGTAAGGCACTGAATTGGTATCACGAAAAATGGGATGAGAAGCGTAATATTGGCTTGGGAGCAGAGCATGATTGGTCCAGTCATGGAGCAGATGCCTTTGGATTGATGTGCGTGGCTTATGAAGAACCTCCGACGATACAAAAGCGACCAGCTTATAGTGGCAGAACGGAATATGAGAGTACCTCATGGATGGCAGAATGATGTATGATGAAGAATATTTAGATAAAGAAAGTAACGCATCAGATCTGTCGACAGAAGGCTTATTTCGCAAGCTTGTGAGTTGGTACAAAGAAGATGTGGAGCATGTGAATAAATGGCGTGAACATGCACGGGAGGATTTCCAATTTTACAATGGCGACCAGTGGAATGAGGCAGATTTAGCCGCGTTAAAAGAGCAACGCCGCCCCGTTATGACCTTTAATCGCATTGCACCACTTGTGAATGCTGTTGTGGGTTCAGAACGCAACAATAAGCGCGAAGTGCAATTTATTCCCCGTCAAGTAGGGAAGGCATTGCCTAGTGAATTGCTTACGGGAGCAGCAGAATGGTTTCGCGACATGGCACATGCTGAATACGCGGATAGTGATGCTTTCCAAGATGCGGTTATCTGCGGCATGGGGTGGACCGATACACGGCTTGATTATGAGAACAGCCTTGATGGTGAACCGGTCATTACGCGTTTAGACCCTCTAAAGATGGTTTGGGATAGCGCGGCAGTGCAACCGAATTTAACCGATGCACAACGTTTGTGGTACGTAGACCGCAAGCCTTTGGAAGTAGCCAAGCAGATGTTTCCCAAAGCCCATTGGAGTGAACTGAGTGCCGATTGGGCTCGTGATGGGGTTGCTTATGAGGGCATTCATCATAATGATCTTGAAGCTTATAATGATGAGAAGGGCATTGATGTTGAAAACGGTCGACGGATGATCACTCTTGTTGAATGCCGTTGGTTTGAAAGCGAGAGGTATTACAAAGCGCCCGATTTAAGCACTGGAGAACTTCGTGATTATAGCGAGGAAGAATTTAAGCAGCTACAGTGCATGATGCCGGATATCCAAGGGGCGGCTTTTAATAAAAAGGTTGTTAAGCGCGCTTTTTTAGGGAGAAAATTGCTTGAATCGCCCGATCAACCCATGGTTCCAGCTGGTCAATTGGGTTGGGAGTGTATAACGGGGTATTTTGACAAGATAGAACGGCAATTTTATGGGGTTGTGCGCCCGACAAAAGACCCGCAACGATGGGCAAATAAATATTTCAGTCAAGTGATGTATATCCTCAATAGCCAATCCAAAGGCGGGATAATGGCAGAGAGTGGTGCATTTAAGGATGAGAGAGA
>NZ_JBHINE010000055.1:0-1755 GCF_042194715.1 Bartonella sp. CM120XJJH
TTGTTATCATCAGAGCAGCAAGGAACGCCGGTTTGTTACAGTTATTTTGATAGGAAATTACATCTTTATCCCACACCGGATAGAGTCTACCAGATTCAACTCATTCTCTCTCCATTGCGTTTATCAGAGATTGAGAGTGTTGATGAGGAGCACCCATGGTTTGTGCACGCGTTTGATTTGATCAAAGCGCGTGCAAAATACGAACTTTACAAGAATATCCTTAAAGATCCCGATTGTGCAACGGCAGCTTACAATGACTTTAACGAACAGTTGCATGAATTGCGTGCAGAGACGTCTCAACGTCATAACGTGACCCGAATAATACCAACGGATTTTTAGCATGGTTTATTTTCCCATTGCCGATTACAGACCAGATGTTGCGGTTGTCAACGGTAGTTTTACGGATAGCCTTGTGAATGTTTTACCTGCAGATGGTGGTTACATACCCATGCCAAGTGCAATGGTTGTTTCTAATCCTTTGGAAGAAAAACCCTTGGGTTCAATCGCCTTTAGAAGCGGTAATGGTGTTAAGATAATCGTAGGAGGCAAGCAAAAGCTTTATGCTTATGATAGTCAAACGAAGGGTTGGAAGGACATAAGTCAAAGTGGTGTGACGTATCATGCGCATGAGGATAATCAATGGTCGTTCGCTTTGTTTGGTCAAAGAATTATTGCGGTCAATAAAAATGATAAACCACAAGTTTTTAATACCCATAGTTCTGAACGATTTGAAGATTTAGGCGGCAATCCGCCAAAAGCAGGATTGGTGAAGGTTTGGGGACCTTTTGTTTGTTTGATGCAATTGACAGATCACCCCAATCGCATTCATTGGTCTGGTTTGGAAGATGCAACCCATTGGACAGTTAAGCAGAAAGATTGCGATTTTCAAGATTTTCCGGATGGAGAATATGTTCAAGGGGCAACAGAATCCACCAATCCCCTCATTTTTATGCGTTCTGCTATTTATGCTGGAACCTTTGTTGCGGGTTCTAAGATTGTGTTTACGTTTCAAAAGATACAAGACAAGCGAGGAGCCCGCAGTGCAGCCTCTATAGCATGTCGAGGGAGTGACGCTTTTTTTGCTGGTGATGGCGGTTTTTATCAAATGAGTTTGGATGGTCAACTTTTACCGATAGGCTTTGAAAAGGTTGATAGAACGGTTTTTAAAACATTTGATAAGTTTGCTCTTGATGAGATGCAAGGAGTTATAGACCCCATTGATAACCGGATTTACTGGTCCGTAAAGAGAGGCAATAACGAACAAACGACCTTTGTTTATGATTGGGGTTTACAGAAATGGTCGACACTACAGGGAAAGCTTTTCACGTTGTTTCCAGTGTTTACAACAGGTTATACTTTAGAACAGTTAGATGAGATTTCGCTCAATCTTGAGGCATTGCCGGCTTCTTTAGACAGCCCACGATGGCAAAGTGGCTCTCCAATGCTTGGTGCTTTTGATGAAAACAATCGGCTTGTTATGTTTACAGGAGCCCCGATGGAGGCAACAGTTGTTTCACAAGAGATGGGGGCGCCGGATGGAAGTTTTAGCTTTATCACGAAGATGTTTGCTGAAGTTGATACGACAGAAGGTCTTTTAAGCATAGGAGAACGTCGTCTTCGCAATAATCAGACGCCGATCACATGGCATAAGGAAAGGGTATGTTCGTATGTCACGGGTGCTTATCATGGGCGTTCACGCAATCGTTATCACCGGTTTAAATTGCGCATTCCTAAGAATGAACCTTGGACGATGAT
>NZ_JBHINE010000056.1:0-1586 GCF_042194715.1 Bartonella sp. CM120XJJH
ACAGTATCACAATTGAAAGCATTATTTGGCTGGACAAATGATAATATGGCATCTCTTTACACAAAGAGCGCAGATCGCAAAAGGCTAGCTATAGAAGCGATAAAAAAGCTCCAAAAAAGTTAGGGGTAGAGACAAAAAAACGTAATAGAATCAAGATTCACCTATTCCCCCATATTAGACATAACTATTTTATTTTACTTGCTTTTTATTTGCCATGCGTGAGATCGCATCAGGCGTAGCACGCAAACGAAATGGCATGGGTTCACCAGCGGCACTCTCTTCAGACGTACGAATAATCTTTTGTAAATAATTTTTTATTTTACACATACTTGTAAATGTACTGGCTTTTAAAACCTTGTCTGTTAAAGTTTATGCTTTCTTCCTTTGCATAATTTAGCGTTTTTAAATTCTATTCTTGAAAAACTATGCAATATCCTAACAAACTATCTATTGATCTAAGCGTATTGCTCAATAATCTTTTCTTCCACTCCAATTAACTTTTTGCTTATCCCACAGAAAAAGCATTATAAATATACCCTATTTCCAGTCATATCTGGAAAGGTTTTAAACGGTCGATGCAATCTTACATAAAATTTTATCCACATAGTGCAAATCAGCCATTCCCTCCAAGATAACTTTTAGATGCACTAGATATCTGAATATTTTTATTTAAAAAATTAAAATCTTTTAAAGAGCTTTCTTATTGAATTGTACTTATTTAAACTCAATAAAAACTTTCCTTGAATATATATGTCGTTCTTACAAATTTATCTCTCATAAACTGTCAGAGCAATAACATTTTCTTTTCGCAGATATGAACGATCTAAATAGAATAAATATCTGGAAAGGTAAAATAATACAAAAATACACGACCGGAATTTGATATAATTTATCAAACATTTTCAAGTGGATATTTCTTATTATTATGAAAACGATCGTTAGAACTTAAAAAATATTGCTTTGTGAAAAATTTTTAAACAGGAAAAAGAAATGATAAATATCATAATTACCTTTCATTTTTTCAGAAAAAACTATCATGTTTAAAAATGAAACTCTTAAATAACACACTCAAAGAATTAACTTATGAAGAATTATTTTAAATAATTTTACAAAGAACGCTTTAAAATGCGTATTAAAATGATTGACCTTTTGCAAGAAATTTGTCAGAAAGCATATCTAATTTGGAGGGGTGGCCGAGCGGTTTAAGGCACCGGTCTTGAAAACCGGCGTGCAGGAGACTGTACCGTGGGTTCGAATCCCACCCCCTCCGCCACAGCACTTTTATCGTGCTATAACTTATTGATTCTTTATGTGTTTTTTTACGGTGCGGGATAAATAAATAAAGGTTCGGGAATAGGATTTTCTAACATTTCTCTATAAAGCACGCTTCGCACAATGTTTCTAATGTTTCTTTGAAGTCTGCTAACGCTTCTTGATGTAAGCCATCTAAAAGTCTCATAAACGCAACAACAGTTTCACGTTGCAACGGAGTAGAAGGCTTTATTATGATTGTAGCTTGCCAGCGGGTTTTGTATATTTTGCCACTAGGTTTTGTAGCAATTTATTTTTTTTCAAAGAGTTTTAAA
>NZ_JBHINE010000057.1:0-1553 GCF_042194715.1 Bartonella sp. CM120XJJH
TCTCCATAATGCTGGAGAAAGTGAGGGAATTGAGTTAACACATCCAGTGATACTTAACAGAGCTATGCAACTCAATAGTTTTAAGATTTTCTTCATTTTTCCCCTCTTTCAATGGATTTATTTACGATAAAACAGTTCATAAGCCTGTTGATATTTTCTGTCACCGCTGCTTAAAACAACGGTGAACAATGTTGAGATGACGAATTGAGAAAACAATCGCGCCATTCCAAGCAAAGGCAAGGATGGCGGATTGTTGATCATCACAAACAGCAAAACTTAAGGATAGCATTCATATTGTTCTGGATGCTTTTTACAAAAAGGGCTGTTTAAGCGCTTCTTGACACTTCTCTGTGGGATGACAGCGCCTGAACGACAAATGGGAAGGTTTTCCGCTTTATGATTCTCGCACCAAGTCCCTCCCCCCACTTTATCACGAAAACCAGCTTGAATCATACAAGCTTCTATGGTTGCCCATGCATTGTTGCTTAAATTTCTGTTTTCTGGAAATACATCATAAGGTGCTGGCATTCCACATTCTAAAAGTGCTTTTTTTACCTCAAGCCGATCTGCTCCTGATTTCTCCCACACCGTGAAGTATCCTGCAGGAGGTTTATTAAATTGGCATCCCGTTATAACTAATAAAGCTATGCAACTCAATAATTTAAAGATTTGTTTCATTTTTTCCTCCTTAAAGGGAATTGTACTCGATGGGAAAGTCCATATATATCTCGACATTTTGGACCCGCATCTCCAAGGCAAGTATGGGGATTATAAGGATTTGAGAACATATTCCATGTTTCTTTCCACCAGTTACTACCAGCAGGTATTGTCTCATAAGTATAGCCATTACCGCCAATCCATCGGCTTACAAAGTCAAATCTATGCCCATCAAAGCCAATAGTGGTTTGTTTGCCACCACTCACATAAGCTAACAGACCGGATGCAGCCAAAACATTAGCCCCTGGTCCATAGAAACTGATTGTTGTATTGCCAGCTACATCATTTACACCTTCTTGTTTGAAAGAATTCATCATATTAAAGCCTGTCAAACTGCCACGACTATGGGCATCAAAATGCAATCCTGTGTTACCATAGCGAGACATTATATCTTTTGCTTCTTGTGTGGAATTGGTCAAACCCCAAAAGTTATTTTCCATGAACTTCTGATAGCCTGCTACCAGAAGTTCTGAGATGGCAGAATCCGCTTGGGGGAACACAACAAAATAAAGCGGTACATTTTTATTCTCCGCATGTTGCTCAGCATAAACAGCGGCTTCCTCTGGTGGGGTAAAAATGCCATTGAGGAACACATGCACCTTGCCATCAGCACCAGCTTGTAAATGCTGCTTTTCTTCATCCGTTAAATAATGAAAGTGAGAAAACAATCGCGCCATTCCAAGCGAAGGCAAGGAGGGCGGATTGTTGGTCATTACAAACAGCAAGACTTAAGGTTGGCATTTGCGACTATTTTTATACTTTTTACAAAAAGGGCTGTTTAAGCGCTTCTTGACACTGCGCCTCGGGATCACAGCACCTGGACGACAAATGGGCAA
>NZ_JBHINE010000058.1:0-1520 GCF_042194715.1 Bartonella sp. CM120XJJH
CATAGACGCTAAAATGCCATTCATTTCATGGGCTTGTTTTTTAGCACTATCAGCAAAGATCTTGGGCGTTGCTGTCATATACAGACGTTTTTTACCCCGAATGATGCTGTTATCATGAACCTTGATAAATTCAGATTCATGCTTGTCTGTTCCCAACACAACACCAGTTGTTCTATGTGCTTCATTACAAATGATCAGATCAAATTCGGGTAAATCATGGTCTTTTTGTGCATCGGAAATCACTTGAATGGAATGGTAAGTCGAAAAGACCACCGTCATTACATCAAGAGAGGTTTTATTGGCTTTACGTGCAAGCTCTTTTGCATCCGTTGTAGCAGGCAAGGCAAGATCAGAGGTATCCAGACCAGATTCATCATCATTTTGTTTTTTACGACGCTTTCCCACTTGTGTATCCGAACACACGGCAAAGGAACGCAAAGGCACTTCTGTATCAAGGGTCCATTCACGGATTGTTTGTGACATCAAAGCAAGGGAAGGCACCAAAAACAACACACGCTTGCCTTTTCCTGCTATGGTCTCTGCTATCTTAAGGCTTGTGAAAGTTTTACCCGTACCACATGCCATAATCAGCTTGCCACGGTCTGTTTCTTGCAAACCTTCACAGACCTTTCTCAAGGGCTTCTTTCTGATGATCTAAAAGCTTTTTTTTAGGTTGCTCTTTAAGGGTTGCTTCACCTTTTTCTTTATACACCCCCCAATTGATTTGACTGTTCTCTAAATCAAAAAGGTTCATGCGTTGAATACGAACCTCTTGCCCCTCACAAGTCAGTTCGACATTATCACTCCAATTGCTTTCGGTACTATCAACCAGAATACGACGCGTGAATATTTTCTTCCCAGAAGCAGCGATAAAGCTATCAATATCTTCTTTTTTAATGATGTGAGAAGCATCATAGCATTTACATTGAATAGCCGCATATCCTCCTTGATCACGGATTGTAGCGATCAGATCAATACCAATATCCGTTCCATCTTCATTACGCTCTTGCGCCCATTCACAATAGGTTTGAACCTTTTCGTATTCCTGCTTTTGTAAAGGGTCTTCAGATAAATAAGCTTTTACAAGATTTTCAAACAATGTTCCCAATTCACGGGGTGATTTTGCTTGTTGACGATAATATTCTAAGAGAGAGCGTAAAGAGACATGTTCATGATCGGAATGATGAGGGCGAAGCATAAAGAATAAACTCCATAACAATATATTCTATTGATTAATTCTCTTCAAAAGAATCGAAATGAAGTTAATTAAATCCATTTTGAATGAATAGTGTGAAAAATTCGGAAAATGCTAAAAAGCGGATAAATTTTTTTCAAAAGTTTTTTTAAAAGGCTGTTTATCCACAGCCCATGAGAGAGGTCAGATCAGCAAAATAGTGAAATTTGCTGTTTATTTGATGTGTTAATTGACCTGTTAATCAAGACAAATGCGTTATGTACATATAAAATATCAGAATGAGTATTTTGATAATTTTTATGAATTATTTTATAGAGAGGTTTTG
>NZ_JBHINE010000059.1:0-1445 GCF_042194715.1 Bartonella sp. CM120XJJH
CCATAAGATAAAGAGGTTTATCAATGTCTAAAGATCAATACGAAATGGGCAAGATAAATTGCATAGAGTTGCATCATAGAACAGCCGTTTGGATGGGTTGGTTCTGGCGATTAGATGGTGGTCATATTGTTTTTATAGGGGGTGGTTATGGTTGCTGCTTGTAATTTATGGACCCCAGATGTCAGAAACGATATCGTTAATCCTTATTCAGAAGTTGAACGTTTGGAAGCTATGCTTTCCTGTTCTTTAAAAGCCGTGAGTAGTGGATTTAAGCATCTGCCGATCCGGTATATTATTGACCCCCCGCATGGCTTATTTGATGCGGCGTTAGCACGGCAGATTGTTATTCATATCTTGCATTATCAGTTTGAGGTACCGCGGCGGCGTATTGTTGCGATACAGGCACGGCAGCGGACTTCTATTTCTCTATCTATGCAAGTGATTAACCGGCGTTTGGAAGAACCCGTTTTTGCGAAAGCTTATCGAAGATGGGCGGGGCGTGCGATGGATTTATTCTTTAAAGAGATCAGAAAGGCGGCGGCGTGATGGCACAGTTTCAAAAGCTTGCTCTTGATGTGATTGTGGTGCCGGAGCGTATACGCCCTGTAGATGATGAGCATGCTAAGGCACTTGCACAATCAATGGCGCGGGAGGGGTTGATGAACCCTATTACGGTGCGTCATACCCCCAATGCGAAAGAGGGCAATTACACACTTATTGCTGGTGCGCACCGGCTTCGTGCTGCTGAGCTTTTGGGCTATAGTGACATTGATGCCGTTGTGGTGCAGGCTGATAAGGACAATGCCGCGCTTTTAGAAGTAGCGGAAAACCTCTTTCGCAATGAATTGTCTGTTATTGACCGTGCGCTTTTTGTCCAGACGTACCGCGAATTGTGGGAAAAGAAGTATGGGGAGATTCAACGTGGCGGTGATCATGGTAATCAATATACAAAGGACAAAGTGGCAAAGGGTAAAGTTTACCCTTTGCCAAATGATGGTTCTTCAGAGCACCATGAAACTGGGTGTGAAGGAGACGAAGTGGCAAAGGGACAAGTTGTCCCTTTGCCAAAAGATAGTTCTTCAGAGCATAATGAAACTGGGTGTGAAGGGGACAAAGTGGCAAAGGGTCAAGTTGACCCTTTGCCAAATGGTGGTGACTTAAATGGCAAAGTGCAAAGTTTGCACTTTGCCAAACATGTGGCAGATCGCATTGGTTTATCGAAGGAATCGGTGAAACTCCTCAATCGCATTGCCCAGCATTTACAGCCGGAGTTGCGGTCTGTTTTGCGGGGGACGGCATTGGCGGATAATCAAGCGCAGTTGTTGAAGTTGGCGAAGATGGAGCCGGTTGCGCAACGGCGGGTGGCAATTGCTTTGCAACAGGTTGAGGGGGATTTACGGCGGGCTGTTGATTTGGTCAATGGGATTAATACGCCTCCGCAAATT
>NZ_JBHINE010000006.1:0-107681 GCF_042194715.1 Bartonella sp. CM120XJJH
AAAAGTTCTACATCATCAACCTGATCAACTTTATTAAGAAAAACAACAATTGCTGGAACACCAACCTGACGTGCAAGTAAAATATGCTCACGTGTCTGAGGCATTGGCCCATCAGCCGCTGAAACAACTAAAATAGCACCATCCATCTGTGCTGCCCCTGTGATCATGTTCTTAACATAATCAGCGTGTCCTGGACAATCAACGTGCGCATAGTGACGATTTTCCGTTTCATACTCAACGTGTGCTGTAGAAATAGTAATCCCACGTGCGCGTTCCTCTGGGGCAGCGTCAATTTGGTCATAGGCTTTAAATTCACCAAAATATTTCGTAATCGCTGCTGTCAACGAGGTCTTCCCATGATCAACGTGACCAATCGTACCAATATTAACATGCGGTTTTGTTCGTTCAAACTTGCTCTTCGCCATTGCTATTAATCTCTTGTTTTATTCCCTATTTTTGTTAGCACCTAGGGACAGTTCTGCAAAACCTAAGTCTGACTAGACTGTAAACAGCCCAATCACCACAACTCTTAGACGGAAAACCCCACCCAATTTATAAATGGAATATCCTCCATCATACCTATTTGCCCAATCATCAACAACCATTTGGAGCGGGTAGCGGGAATCGAACCCGCATATTCAGCTTGGAAGGCTGCTGCTCTACCATTGAGCTATACCCGCATGACCCACGTACTAACTCTCCTTCGATGGATGGTGGAGGGGGTTGGATTCGAACCAACGTAGCATACGCAACGGATTTACAGTCCGCCCCCTTTAACCACTCGGGCACCCCTCCATTACACCGATAAAGTCGCGCAATGAGACATCACGACAACCATCTTGAATACCCATTCAATTCAATCTGATTGCGAAGTCGTTATGACGATTACTATTGTATCTGTCAACAGTATAAATACAATTCTGTACAAATTTCCTGCTCATAATTTTAAATCATAGATTTTTTCTCTCTATTTTTCTTATTAACACGCTATAAAGAAGCTATGAAAGAAAAAACATCACAAAATTCTCATTATGCTCGTTTGCGTCGCCGATATCGCGATACAAAAGGCTCTCCTTCTCGATCTTTTACACACCCAAAGAAGAAAGCTGTTTCTTTACAGCAAGGGTTCATTCATCTTTACGGCATTCATTCTGTTCAGGCCGCTTTAGAAAACCCAAAAAGAATTTTAAAATGTCTTTACGTTACACAAAATGCCTTAAAACGATTGAATATATCCGAATCAGATTATCCTTGCTCTGTTACATTATGCACCCCCAAATATCTTGATTCGCTTGTTGGAAGTGAGGCTGTTCATCAAGGTATTGTTTTGGAAACTCTCCCCCTCAAACCATGCAAACTATCGGAACTAACTAATACTGATCTGGTCATTGTCATGGATCAAATTACCGATCCACATAATGTTGGCGCTATTATGCGCTCTGCAGTTGCATTGAAAGCTAAAGCACTTATTACAACTTGCCGTCACTCTCCCCACGAAAGCGGTGTTCTTGCGAAAGCGGCATCTGGAGCTCTGGAAATGATTCATTATATTACCGTACGAAACCTCGCTGAAGCTCTGCAAGAACTTCATCAAACAGGTTTTACAAGCTTTGGTCTCGATTCAGAAGGTGACCAACCTTTAGAAACAGCATTAACAGGGAATAAAATTGCTCTTGTTTTAGGAGCAGAAGGTAAAGGTTTACGTAAAAAAACACGCGAAACTGTTTGCGCTTTAACACGCCTTGATATGCCTGGAAATATTAAATCATTAAATGTTTCAAATGCAGCAACAATAGCGCTTTATGTGGCACATAAATATCTTAGATTCTAGTTTTTATTTTTTTGTGAAGCATCAAAAAAACCAACAAACAAAAAACCCGCAAGAAACCCGCCAATATGAGCTTCCCATGCTATTGAGGTGCCATTTTCTTCAAACAAAATAGAAGAAATACCTATGATAAAATCAGCCGTCAGCCATACACTCATATAAACAAGGACGCCCTTAGAACACAGAGCTTTTTTGACGGACAATAAAGGTCCCAAAAAATTTTCGTTCTGCGCATTAACAGCTGGATAGCCACTAGAAAAACCGTAACGTGCAATAGCTCCCATCATTCCAGATACGGCACCTGACGCCCCAATAAGTGATATGGTACTTTCTTGATGAAATGTAAAATAAGTCAAAACAGAAATAACTGCCGTTAACACCCAGAAAATTAAAAAACGTAAAGCACCAAAATGTCTTGCTAAAGGAGAGCCAAAAACCACAAGCCAAACCATATTAAGAGCAACATGTTTAAAACTACTATGCATAAACGAATAACTCACCATGGTATAACAGAGTGCTACAGGATCCCTCTTAAACAATGCTGGTATAAATGAAAAAAACTCAAGACTTTCAACATAAAGCTGATGAGAAAAAAAATATTGAGAAATGCAATAAAGACAAAAACAAAATGCTATCAAAATAACTATAATAAATGGAACATTCAACAAGGGTTCTTTAGGTTGTTTCGGCAATCGTGAAACATCATTATGTTGGTGACTAGAAACTTTCATTGTATAAAATCTCATATTCTTTAGAGAGTGGGATATTCTTTATACAAAATAAATATACCACTCCCAGTGATGCAGAATCTTTTTAACGCCTCTTCGGAGCCCCTTTTTAAATTTTCAATAGCTCTACATGAAAACACGTGTATTTTATACAAAAGATTTTAAAAAGCATGGATATCAAGCATATGATTTACAAACTGATGGGTATCCGCTTATTTAAATGTGAAGTTATCATGCACTACACAAGAACTTGCGAATAGATAAACTCATTTATGAGGTGGTGTATAATAAAAATATACAAACATTGTTTTCTTACTAGAAATATATTGATCATTGCATTTTTTAACTAAGCTATACTTCGATTGATAAACTTGAAATAATCTTAAATCTCAATTTTTCTATTAATATAGCTTGTATTGCTTCTACTCTTTGAATGAAAAACGACATCTCTATAAGAAAAGAACTACCAACAGCATTCTCTAGATATACTCATTGGTGTTTCATGATGAACTACTCTCTTGATAGTCTGTTTTCCCTATAAATGCAAAAGCGTCTGTCTATCTCTTTAACAAATATAAACAAACCTTTCATTTCAATCTCTAACAGATAAATTCAAGAACTGTCTCCTATGAAACACTGGAAAAAATTATTGATTTTAATGATGCATTTTTGAATTTAAACAGCTCATGAAGGAAATTTTTATTCCTTATCTTAGACAGTCTTATCTACACATCCGCCACTTGTAATGCGCAAGAGAATAGTTTGGATTAATTCAATATAAAAAAAATTTAAAGGAGGAAATCATAGGGATTTGAACCTCTTATTAAGTTGTAAAATGATAAAGGACCATTATAAATCAATATATAATAAATAGATAATACATTCATCATTGAAGAGGAAGATCTTGAGAATCCTGCTTGCAATCTTTTAACCATACATCATAAATAGGATGCTCAACAGCGTTCAAACCAGGACTATCTGCAAACATCCATCCTGTAAAAATACGCCGTATTTTTTTATCTAATGTCACTTCATTGACTTCAACAAAACCAGTTGTACGCGTTGGTTCATCTTTAGAGCTCGTATAACACGCACGTGGTGTTACCTGTAATGCACCGTACTGATAAATTTTACCAAGAGGAACTTCAAAACGTGTGGTCCGCCCCGTGATTTTGTCAAGACCTGCAAAAACAGCAACTCCATTGCTAATACGCTCAGCCCGCACCCCACTATTTAAGGATAAAAACACTAAAATTCCCATAAAAAAAATATAAAAAAAATGCCTCACCCCTAACAATAAAAAAAATCTCAT
Source organism: Bartonella sp. CM120XJJH (assembly GCF_042194715.1). NCBI lineage: Bacteria > Pseudomonadati > Pseudomonadota > Alphaproteobacteria > Hyphomicrobiales > Bartonellaceae > Bartonella > Bartonella sp. CM120XJJH. The sequence goes on from NZ_JBHINE010000006.1 coordinate 3,869, forward strand.
CATATCAAAATCAATCGTACCTAAAAAAATAATTCTTTCCATAACATAGAGTCAAACAAGACAAAAATATACGAGCGCATTAAAACATTTTATTTTTTAGGTGACCACGCATCATAATCTTCATGCACACAAGAACGCTCTCCACTGGCGGTGATAGCTCCCTTTGGTCGATAGCTCTCACTTGTTCCTGTCATATTTGCAACATGGGGCTTTTCCCATTCATAAGAACGATAATCCTCCTGTGTTGGTGGACACTCACAACGATGATGAATCCAGCCGTGCCAACCTGGTGGAATAGTAGAGGCCTCAGAATAGTCTTTATAGATAACCCAACGGTGCGGATAACCATCCTTATGAAGTCCTCCTTCATAATATATATTTCCAAATTGATCTTCCCCTATCCGCTTACCTTTGCGCCATGTGAAAAAACGCGTACCAATGGTATTGCCATTCCACCATGTGAAGATTTGCTTAAAAAAACGAGCCATCTGCTATTCCATTCATTTAGTGCGCTCATGAAATTCATTGTTGGAATAAAAATGCTAACGATTGAAATTATCGAAAAAGTTACTAGTAAATTCAACTACAATTCCAATTGATAGGATAACGTGCTATCCCTTAATTTCAAGAAGATATCATATGTATGGCTTCTTCTCCACCCCATAAAATTAATCTATGCCAAGTTTCATCTTAACCAATTCATTAACAGCTTGGGGATTTGCCTTACCACCTGTTGCTTTCATTACCTGTCCAACAAACCAACCAGCTAAAGCAGGTTTATGCTTTGCTTGCGCAGCTTTATCAGAATTATTGGCAACGATCTCATCAACAGCTCTTTCAATAGCCTTTGTATCCGTTACCTGCTTCATATTTCGCTCTTCTACAATTTGGCGCGCATCCCCTCCCTCATTCCAAATAATCTCAAAAAGATCTTTGGCAATTTTTCCAGAAATAACTCCTTCTTTTATGAGATCAATAATGCTTCCCAATTGACTTGGCGATACTGGTGACTCTTCAATCTCACGATTATCCTTATTTAAAGCCCCTAAAAGGTCATTAATCACCCAATTGGCAACTATTTTTCCATCACGCCCACGCGCTACTTCTTCAAAATAATCAGCAATAGCCTTTTCTGTCACAAGAATGGAAGCATCATACACTGTCAATCCCATTTCCTTAACAAAACGTGCTTTTATAGCGTCAGGTAATTCTGGTAAGTCTGCTGCCAAAGCATCTACAAATGCTTGATCAAACTCTAATGGTAAAAGATCAGGATCAGGAAAATAACGATAGTCATGCGCTTCTTCCTTTGAGCGCATAGAGCGCGTTTCACCTTTAGCGGCATCAAAAAGCCGAGTCTCTTGATCTATGACGCCTCCATCTTCTAAAATTGCAATCTGACGACGCGCTTCATACTCAATTGCTTGACCAATAAAGCGAATAGAATTAACATTTTTAATTTCACAGCGCGTTCCAAAATCTTCACCAGGACGACGAACAGATACATTGACATCTGCACGCATAGAACCTTCATCCATATTGCCATCGCAAGTGCCCAAATAACGAACAATCGTACGCAATTTTGTCATATAGGCTTTGGCTTCATCTGATGAGCGCATATCAGGTTTGGAAACAATTTCCATAAGAGCAATACCAGAACGATTAAGATCTACAAAAGACATCGTTGGATGTTGATCGTGCATCGATTTTCCAGCATCCTGTTCAAGATGCAATCTTTCAATTCCCACTTCAATATCCTCAAATTGGCCATTCGAATCTGGACCAACAGATATGATAATCTTTCCCTCTCCCACAATGGGATAGCGAAATTGAGAAATCTGATACCCCTGCGGTAAATCTGGATAAAAATAATTTTTGCGATCAAAAATAGATTTTAAATTAATATGCGCCTTTAATCCTAACCCCGTTCGAACCGCTTGACGAACACACTCTTGATTAAGAACAGGCAACATACCCGGCATGGCTGCATCAATAAGTGATACATGATTGTTCGGCTCTGCACCAAATTTGGTTGATGCTCCTGAAAAAAGTTTCGAATTTGATATGATTTGCGCATGAACCTCCATGCCAATGATGACTTCCCAATCACCTGTAACGCCAGAAATAAAACGCTTAGAATCAGGAGTACGCGTATCAATGATGCTCATTGCCAATCCACTACCAATATTTTAAAATATACTCATGGCTTATCTAAAACCATTCTCTTAAGTGCAATCCTAGGATATAAATCTTACAAAAAGCCCGATTCTATCGGGCTTTTTCTGTTTGCATAAATATTAAGCTTTTTTAGGAGCCTTTTTCTTAGCTGATGTTTTCTCTGTAGACGTTTCTTTCACTGCAGATTTTTTCTTTGCCGGCTTTTCTTCAGGGACATCTGATTCGTCATATTCTTTCATCAACTCTTCAACCGTCACTTCTTTATCTGTGACTTTTATCTGTGCTAATAAATGATCAATGACCTTTTCTTCAAAAATCGGAGCACGTAGATTTTCAACAGCTTCCGGAGTCCTACGGAAAAAATCCATAATCTCTTTCTCTTGTCCAGGATACTGGCGAACCTGATCAAAAACGGCTGCTTTTAGCTCATCCTCACTAACTTTAACACCAACCTTCATTCCAATTTCAGAAAGCACCAAACCAAGACGAACACGACGTTGCGCAAGAACACGATATTCCTCCCGTGCCTTTTCTTCTGTAATACCTTCATCTTCAAAACTGCGCCCAGCCTTTTTCAAATCATCATTAACCTGAGCCCATATATTATTAAACTCAATCTCTAAAAGTTCTTCAGGAATCTCAAAATTATAATCAGCATCTAAAGCATCAAGAATTTGACGCTTAACTTTTTGACGTGTCACTGAACCATATTGGCTTTCAATCTGCCCACGAACGACCTCACGTAAGCGATCTAGAGACTCTAAACCAACTTTTTGCGCTGCTTCATCATCAATTTTTAATTCATCTGGTTTAAAGACAGCTTTGACAGTAATGTCAAACTCTGCTTCCCGTCCCGCCAAATGTGCCGCACTGTAATTATCTGGAAATTTAACAAAAATCGTTTTTGCATCCCCAGCTTTCACACCAACCAATTGTTCTTCAAAACCAGGAATAAATTGTTTTGACCCAAGAATCAGTTGTGCATCACTATCTGCCCCACCTTCAAATGGAACGCCTTCAAGCTTACCTTGATAATCTATGGTAATACGATCACCTTCTTCAGAATCCCCCTCTTTTAGGGAATAATTACGCGTAGAAGAAAGGACGCGTTTGACTTGATCATCAATATCCTGTTCAGGAACAGTTGCAATTTCACGGATAACCGTAATATGTTCAAAATCTTTAATTTCAATTTTTGGTAAAACTTCATACTTTAAACTAAAAGTAAAATCGGCGTTACCATCTAGAATTTTTTCATCTTCATCTATATCAATTTTTGGCTGCATCGCTGCACGTTCATTGCGGTCTGCTAAAATAGAACGTGGTGCATCACTAATTATCTCATTGAGAATCTCCGCCATAAAGGATTTACCATACATTTTTCGCAAATGCCCACTAGGCACTTTACCGGGACGAAAGCCATTAAGCTTGATTTTTCCCTTGGTATCATCCAATCGTTCATTCAACTTTTCTTCTAAATCTTTCGCTGGGACCACGATCTTAATTTCGCGCTTCAGTCCTTCATTAAGCGTCTCGGTAACCTGCATTAAACACCTTCATTTTTCTAAGGAGAGGGATAAACCCACTCTAATAATCATTACATTCTAACACTTCGAGTGTTACATTTACCATGAAGCGGAATTTCAGACACGTAGAAATCCGTAGCACTTAAGGGATTGCTTTGGTGCGGATGGAGGGACTCGAACCCCCACGGTCTCCCGCCAGAACCTAAATCTGGTGCGTCTACCAATTTCGCCACATCCGCTCAAACTTACAAGCTAATAACCTTATACAAGCGGCGTTTCTATACCATTAATTACAGAAAAAAAGCAAACAAATATATTAAAAAAAACAAAATCTATGCTTTTCATACATAACTGCTTACGCTAAAAGCCAATTATGTTAAAGACATTTGATATCCCAATTCATATCATCGGTGGCGGTCTTGCGGGGTGTGAAGCAAGCTGGCAAATCGCTCAGTCAGGAATTCCTGTTGTTTTGCATGAAATGCGACCCGAAAAAAAATCAGATGCCCATAAAACCGATAAATTGGCAGAACTGGTTTGTTCAAATTCATTCCGTTCTGATGATTCATTAACAAATGCCGTAGGGCTTTTACATGCTGAAATGCGATTAGCAAAATCGTTAATTATGAAAGCTGCTGATGCCAATAAAGTTCCCGCAGGTAGTGCCCTTGCTGTTGACCGTGATGGATTTTCAAAAACTGTCACGACAGCACTCGAAAACCACCCTCTTATAACAATCCAACGTGAAGAAGTTCAAGAAATTCCTAAAGCCTGGAAACATGTTGTCATTGCAACAGGCCCCCTTACATCGCCTGCACTTGCTCAAGAATTACAAGCAATAACCGGTATAAAAGCTCTTTCTTTTTTTGATGCGATTGCACCTATTATCCACACCGATAGTATTGATATCAACATTTGTTGGTATCAGTCTCGCTATGATAAAATTGGTCCTGAGGGAACAGGTAAAGATTATCTTAATTGCCCCCTCAACAAAGAACAATATGAAACATTCGTTGCAGCATTAAAAAATGCTGAAAAAACAGAGTTTCGTGACTTTGAAAAAACACCCTATTTTGATGGATGCCTCCCCATTGAAATTATGGCTGAGCGCGGACTTGAAACGTTAAGACATGGTCCTATGAAACCTATGGGCTTAACCAATGCCCATAACCCTACAGTTAAACCCTATGCTGTCGTTCAATTACGCCAAGATAATAAACTTGGAACGCTTTACAATATGGTTGGCTTTCAAACAAAACTGAAATATGGAGAACAAATTCGCATTTTTAGAATGATTCCCGGTCTTGAAAAAGCAGAGTTTGCGCGCCTTGGGGGGCTTCACCGTAATACCTACCTCAACTCGCCAATCATTCTTGATCAAACCCTTCGTTTAAAACAAAAAAAACAACTACGCTTTGCAGGACAAATTACCGGATGTGAAGGTTATGTAGAATCAGCGGCAATAGGGCTTCTTGCTGGACGTTTTGCTGCTGCCGAATATCATCATATTTCTCCTTGCCTGCCCCCACAAACTACAGCATTCGGAGCCCTTTTGAATCATATTACGGGGGGACACATCATAGATGAAAAAGCAGAAACACTGTCTTTTCAACCAATGAATATCAATTTCGGACTCTTTCCCCCTATTGCTTCTATTAAACATTCAGGAAAACGCTTACCAAGTAAAGAAAAAAAATTAGTAAAAAAACAAGCCATAACAGCGAGAGCTCTCAATGATTGTACTCAGTGGTTAGCAGATAAAGAATCAAAGAATTCCTGTTTATAAAAAGCACACGATTCGCCTCTCACCTACTGAATAGATCTTTATGACTCTCGTGAAAAAATCATTCCAAAGCCTTTTAAAGACTGCCTTCCCCTAGCAATAAATATTATCCTACGTTTCATCATTTATTCAATTATGTAGGTGCTGTGAAATAACTTTTGGCTATAAAAAACCTTTACCGCTATAAACAATGTAATATGATTTAATGACTAAAAATAAAATAAATCATATAAATAATCAAAAAAATTAAATAGATGAAAAATACATAAGCAATACTGTATTATTTCTATTAATAGTTTTTATATTACGTAATACATATTATTTTATAAGAATAATTTTTCTGTTTTTTAACTTCCTCCCTTAAAATTTATGATATTCTCTCATTTTAACTCTTGTGTGATGAAAAAAAGCGCTCGCTTGCATATCAGAAAGTGAAATAAAGATATGGAAAAAATATTTGTAGAATAGAGCTGGATCTATCTCTCCCCTCTCAAATGCTAAGAAAAATCACAATACTGAAAGCGAAATCTGAATATCATAAGATTCTTTCATTTTAGTCCCTCTTATAATAAACCAATAAAAATTATCCTCTTGGTACGTCACAAGCAAGGTTGGTGTATAAGTAAAAGAATAAAACTACCCCTTATGCACTCGTCTCAGACATCGAGGGCTAGTCGCAACATTATAGGCAATGAGAAAAACAGTGCGGTGGCACCAACATATGCTTTTATTAAGCGTAAATGGCAATATATAATACCTTTTATACACTTCATAGAGTTTTTCGCATCATACTATTTACGGGTCTTATTTTGAAATAAACACCGTAACACTTCAGTGTAATAAAAGTTAACATTATATTTAATAAGCCATACCAGTACTTCATTAATACAGTGCGATATTCTATTGAAAAGAGTAAAAAGAATATATTTTAAGCTGACAGTACTTTATACAACACTTAAAATCATTTTCAAAAATATCAGCAATGCATGAAAATAAAAAATATAGCAAAGATGTCAAAGTTTTATATGAAAAACACACATAATACATGTGTTAAAAAAACCCGCTTATAAATAAACCGGGTTTTTTTAATGTAACTTAAATTATTTTTTATTAACTGCTTCTTTAAGGCTTTTTCCTGCAGAAAATTTGGGTACAGAACGTGCTGGAATATCGATTTCAGCACCAGTTGAAGGATTACGCCCCTTTGTTGCAGCACGATGAGAAACTTCAAAAGAGCCAAAACCTGGAAGACGAACATCTCCCCCTGAAGCCAAAGCTTCTGTTACAGAAGCCATAAAAGCATCAACAACAGCACCAGCTTGCGCTTTTGAAACACCTGCCTTTTCAGCAACGGAGCTAACCAATTCACTTTTATTCATAAAATATTTCCTTTCCCTATATTACCTGAACATGACTTAATCATGTTATTGGTCAGTTTATTGAAAAGTACAGCAAACAGAAGTCTTATTTTTATCCAAAACATTGTTTTTTTAGTAATAATCACAGTTATTCACGGAATTTTTCACTTTTTCCAACAAAAAACAGAATAATAACCTCACCAACGCCTTCTGCCACCTAAAAAATGCCGTTATAAATGAGATACGTGAATCAGTGCGCAATCTGTATTCCTTCACTATCACTGCTCTCTGACCGGATTGGGACAGCCACTGTAGAGGGTTCTTTCCATTCAATAGTGTCTGGAAAACGAACCAAAGCGTGCTTCAAAACTTCACTCACATGATTTACCGGAATAATTTCCATATTATTTTTGACATCGTCAGGAATATCAACCAAATCTTTTGCGTTTTCTTCAGGAATAAGTACCTTTTTTATCCCTCCTCGAAGAGCTGCTAGGAGTTTTTCTTTTAATCCACCAATTGGTAAAACGCGTCCACGTAAAGTAATTTCACCAGTCATTGCAATATCTTTATGCACAGCCACTCCTGTAAGGACCGAAACAATTGCTGTCACCATTGCAATCCCAGCAGATGGTCCATCTTTTGGCGTCGCCCCCTCTGGAACATGAACATGGATATCGCGTTTTTCAAAAAGTGGAGGTTCAATACCAAAATCAACAGCACGAGAACGCACATAAGATGCTGCCGCTGAAATGGACTCTTTCATAATATCACGTAAATTTCCAGTTACAGTCATCTTACCTTTGCCGGGCATCATAACTCCTTCAATGGTCAATAACTCTCCACCAACTTCTGTCCACGCAAGTCCTGTCACAACACCAATTTGATTTTCTCCTTCAATCTGATTGTAATGATAACGTTTAACACCCAAGAAATCATGAATATTATTTTCTGTAACTTTTACAGATTTTTGATGCGTTTTGAGAATTTTTGTAACAGATTTGCGGGAAATTTTCATGAGTTCACGCTCAAGGTTACGAACGCCTGCCTCACGTGTGTAAAACTGAATAATTGACCGTAGTGCTCCATCAGAAATACTGAGTTCTTTTTTAGACAAACAATGATCTTTTAGTGCCTTTGGTAAAAGATGCTGTTTAACAATTTCCATTTTCTCACATTCAGTATAACCAGCAATACGAATAATTTCCATACGATCCATTAACGGACCTGGAATATTAAGCGTATTGGCAGTTGTGATAAACATGACATCAGAAAGATCATATTCAACTTCCAAATAGTGATCAATGAATGTACTGTTTTGTTCAGGATCAAGAACTTCTAATAAAGCGGATGAAGGATCTCCACGAAAATCTTGTCCCATTTTATCAATTTCATCAAGCAAAAAAAGCGGATTAGATTTTTTTGCTTTTTTCATAGACTGGATAATTTTTCCAGGCATCGAACCAATATATGTTCGACGATGTCCGCGAATTTCTGCTTCATCCCGCACGCCTCCCAATGAGATACGAACATACTCGCGCCCCGTCGCCTTTGCAATAGAGCGCGCTAATGATGTTTTCCCTACTCCAGGAGGACCTAACAAACAAATAATAGGACCTTTTATCTTTGACGCGCGACTTTGTACAGCCAAATATTCAATAATTCGCTCCTTAACTTTTTCAAGACCGAAATGTTCATTATTCATGACCTTTTCAGCAAAATCTAAATTGTTCTTAATTTTAGATTTTTTACCCCAAGGCATTGCTAATAACCAATCAAGATAGTTACGGACAACTGTCGCTTCTGCAGACATAGGAGACATATTCCGTAATTTTCTCAATTCTGCCCCAGCTTTTTCCTGTGCTTCCTTGGATAGTTTTGTATTCTTGATACGTTCTTCTAATTCAGAGAGTTCATCTCGGCTATCATCACCTGCTCCTAACTCTTTTTGAATAGCCTTCATCTGCTCATTGAGATAATATTCTCGTTGGTTTTTTTCCATTTGCCGTTTAACATGCGAACGAATACGTTTTTCAACCTGCAAAACAGAAATTTCCCCTTCCATGAAGGACAGAACACGTTCAAGACGGGCCCGTACAGGTAAGAGCTCTAATATTTCCTGTTTTTCTGCAAGTTTAATCATCAAATGAGAAGCAATCGTATCGGCAAGCTTAGAAGAATTATCAATCTGGCCAATCGCATTGACAACTTCAGGAGAGATTTTTTTATTAAGCTTTACATAGTTTTCAAAATAAGCAATCACTGACCTTGAAAGAGCTTCAATCTCAACATCACTCTCTCTAGGTTCTTCTGTAACAGTTGCAAAAGCCTGATGATAACCTTCACTTAAAGAAAATTGACTAATTTTTGCACGTGCAGTTCCTTCAACCAAAACCTTTACAGTACCATCCGGAAGCTTTAAAAGTTGAAGGATATTAGCAAATGTACCAATATGATAAATATCCTCTGATTTTGGATCGTCATCAGAAGCATTTTTTTGTGTCACCAATAGTATTTGCTTGTCAACCGCCATCGTCTCTTCAAGAGCACGAATTGATTTTTCGCGGCCCACAAAAAGTGGAACAATCATATGGGGGAAGACAACAATATCACGAAGAGGTAAAACAGCATAAACCCCATCTCTTACTTCATCTGTCTTTTCATCAATATATTGCATAACTCTCCTTTCTGGAGCCTATGAGCTATCTACAACAACCAGCCCACCTTTAGAAAACATCAGCTCTTCACAGTACATGAAGTGGTAATTACTCATACATAAATCAAGCATTATAATGATATTATTAGAAACACCCATCAAATACCATTCATTACCACCTTTTATATTGTGCATCGCACAATGTCATGCTGATACATTTTCTTTATCTTCTGCTCGTTCTGAGTAAATATAAAGAGGACGCGCTTTCCCATCAGCGACATCACTCGAAATAACCACTTTTTGAACGCCTTCAAGAGCCGGTAGCTCAAACATCGTCTCAAGAAGAATCTTCTCCATAATGGAACGTAAACCACGAGCACCAGTTTTACGTTCAATTGCTTTCTTTGCAATAACACGTAAAGCATCTTCATGGAATGCTAATTCAACATTCTCCATTTCAAAAAGACGCTGATATTGCTTTACTAACGCATTTTTAGGTTGTGATAAAATTTGCATGAGGGCATTAACATCTAAATCTTCTAAGGTAGCAACTATAGGAAGGCGCCCAATAAATTCTGGTATTAAACCAAATTTTATAAGATCTTCAGGTTCTAAATCACGAAAAATTTCACCGACACAACGCTCATCAGGAGCCTTAACGGTCGCAGAAAAACCAATAGAAGTTTTTTCACCACGTCCTGAAATAATCCGTTCTAAACCTGCAAAAGCTCCCCCACAAATGAATAAGATGTTTGTGGTATCAACCTGAAGAAACTCTTGTTGCGGATGCTTACGTCCACCTTGAGGAGGAACAGAAGCAATCGTTCCTTCCATAATTTTTAATAACGCTTGCTGAACTCCTTCTCCCGAAACATCCCTTGTAATAGAAGGATTATCTGCTTTACGAGAAATCTTATCAACCTCATCAATATAAACAATACCACGCTGCGCACGTTCAACATTATAATCTGCTGCTTGAAGAAGCTTAAGAATAATGTTTTCAACATCTTCCCCCACATAACCTGCTTCAGTCAAAGTGGTCGCATCTGCCATCGTAAAAGGTACATCAATAATACGTGCTAATGTTTGTGCAAGATAAGTTTTACCACAGCCCGTTGGACCAACAAGAAGAATATTTGATTTAGCTAACTCAATATCATTGCTTTTAGATTGATGCGCCAATCGTTTATAATGATTATGAACAGCAACAGAAAGAACACGCTTTGCATGCTGCTGACCAATAACATAATCATCAAGAACTGTTATAATTTCCTGTGGCGTAGGGACACCATCACGCACCTTAACCCCAGAAGACTTATTTTCTTCCCGAATAATATCCATGCAAAGCTCTACACATTCATCACAGATAAATACAGTAGGCCCCGCAATGAGCTTACGCACCTCATGCTGACTCTTGCCGCAGAACGAGCAATAGAGAGTATTTTTTGATTCGTTCCCGCTATTGCTAATTTTGCTCATTTTTCTTTCCTTTCACCACGATATATGAATACTTTGCCTTTTCAAAGGAAGCTTTTCATCATGAAAACTAAAAGACATATAGAAAACCATGCATGTCTCAATATTTTTAGGTGTTTCTCTTATTTTGCGATATTTTTTATAAAACTCTGTGATTTAAAGTAGCTGTTTTTTCTATAAAAATTCTTAATCTTTTTCTTCTTTTTCAGTTTCTGCACGATATTGTATAACATCATCAACTAAGCCAAACGCTTTGGCTTCTTCTGCTGTCATAAAATGATCGCGATCGAGAGTTCTCTCAATAACCTCATAATCTTGACCTGTATGTTGAACATAAATTTCATTTAAACGCCGTTTCATCTTTATAATATCTTGCGCATGTCGCTCAATATCTGAAGCTTGACCTTGAAAACCACCAGATGGTTGATGCACCATAATACGTGCATTTGGCAATGTAAAACGATGACCTTTTTCTCCAGCTGTTAACAATAAAGACCCCATAGATGCCGCCTGCCCCATGCAAAGCGTAGAAACAGGAGGGCGAATAAACTGCATAGTATCATAAATAGCCATACCAGATGTTACAACACCACCTGGAGAATTAATATAAAGACTAATTTCTTTTTTAGGATTTTCCGCTTCCAAGAAAAGCAATTGTGCACAAACAAGCATTGCCATACCATCTTCAACAGGACCATTAATAAAAATAATCCGCTCCTTTAAAAGACGGGAAAAAATATCATAGGCCCGTTCACCACGATTGGTTTGTTCAATAACCATAGGAACAAGGCTTAATGCTGTTTTCATTGGATCACTCATATTTTTACTTTCCGTTCATATAACAACCGCTCTTTACACATTCAATGTTTTTATCCATATGTTAACATTACTCTCTTGTGCAAGCTACAATCAAGAGCTGTTTAAGGTAGATTAAAATCTCAATAGTTAAAATAGCAATAATAACTCTACCTAAACAAATGATGAACATCAGGAATGCGAGATACCGCCCAATGGTAAAAACTTCCTTCCTGAGGTCTTTCCGTAGTCTTTGTCTTTCTGTGAATATGAAAGCCTATCAAGCGTGAATCTGTAAGCGGCTTTACGCCAAAAGCTGGTTCAAAAATACGTTCAGTTTTTCGCCCAGTCCAATAATAAAAAGTTTCCTTTTCCTTTGCTTCATGAAAAAAACCATATCGTTTTGCTAATCGTGAAATACCATCATTGCCAAATATCGTAACACCAAGACTTCCCGGTAAAATCGGCATTTTTTTTCTCTTTAACCAGAATGGTCTCCAAACACGACGCTTAAATCCAAGCCAACTCGGCACCATTTCTGTGCCTGCCCAATAATCTTCAAATGTTTTTATAATAGGGTTATTGGGCGGAAAATAAAGTGCAGAAACACCTACTCTTGTATTATTTTCTCTTGCCAACCAAACCTTATCCGCATCGGGATGAAATTGTTTAACAAGGTAAACATCTGTATCTAACCAAACACCTTGTTGATATTTCATCAGCATAACACGAAAAAAATCCGAGAATTGAACAATTGTACACCCTGGTTTATCATCAGAAAAATCGGGATCAAGGCGATAAATAGCTGAGCGTGGTAAAATTGATTCGGCTTTATGCAACTCAACACCAGCAGGGAGATTATCTATTTTTTTATCATAACTAAAAAGCTTAACGCGCTGTCCAGTTTTAACCATTGAGGACAAGCAAAGCCTATCCACCAATCTTAATTGTCCACTATACCAAAAAGTACAAATATCCATAGATAATATATCAAAAATATTCTAAACTTACGCGAAAGAGTTGTTCAACATCACGCACCCTATCAGCAAGAGCGAAAATCACTATTCTATCACCAGACAAAATACGCGTATCTGCCGAAAGCTGTATTATTGTCTTATTGCGATAAATTGCGCCAATTCTCAAACCATCTGATAAATTGAGCTCTGATAATGACTTACCAACCAATGAAGATGTTTGCATCACTTCAGCTTCAATAATTTCTGCTCGGCCATTAAAAACTGAATGAACAGAACGTATACGCCCACGGCGCATTTGTTGCAAAATTCTCGATATTGTAACACTATGGGGATTAAGATATGCATCAACACCAACAGCACGACTAAATTCTTGGTAAGCAACATTATTAATCAATACCATATTGGCTTTGCAGCCCAATCTTTTAGCAATAATAGCGCTTAAGAGATTAACCTGATCTTGATTGGTCAATGTAATCATTAAATCGGACTGATCAATTCCCGCATCTTGAAGAATCACTGGATCTAACACGTTACCGTATAAAACTGTTGTTTTTTCAAGCTGATCAGCAATTGTGAGAGCTCTTTCTCTATGCGATTCTATAATCTTCAATTTTAATTTATGAAAACGCTTTTCAATAGCCTGTGCAACATAAAGACCAATGTGACCACCCCCTGCAATAATCATGCGGTGGGCATCTTGTTCTTTATGACCAAAAAGCCCAACAGCACGACGCATCTGTTCACGAGAAACAACAAGATAGGTTATATCACCAACGCGTAATTGCGTTTCTGAATGCGCAACCAATAATTCCGCGCCACGTTTAATAGCGGTAACCGTCGTATGAAGATCTGGAAAAAGCTCTGTTAATTGACGCAAAGGTGTATTAATAACTGGACAATCTTCCATGCATTCCAAGGCTAGCGCAACAATATCATCATTACAAAAATAAAGAACATCTATTGCACCAGGTAAAGCAATACGGCGCAAAACCATTTCACCAACTTCAACTTCTGGCGAAATAACCACATCAATGGGAATATTCTCTCTGGAAAAAAGCGTCTTATAACGTGGTTCTAAATAAGATTGTGAGCGAATACGAGCAATTTTTGTGGGCACATTAAATAATGAATGTGCTACTTGGCAAGCTACCATATTGACTTCATCAAACAAAGTGACAGCAATCAACATATCAGCTTTGTCTGCATCTGCAGCCAAAAGAACTTCAGGACGTGAACCGTGACCAACAAAACCTCTCACATCCAATGTATCGCGAATCTTTTCAATTAATCTCGTTTCAATATCAATAACAGTAACATCGTGATTTTCAGCAGCAAGACGCTCTGCTATCCCATAACCAACCTGTCCTGCTCCACAAATAATAACACGCATCGCTTTAAGAAACCCCAAGCGCTTTAAGTTTACGGTGCAAAGCTGAACGCTCCATGCCTATAAATTCAGCAGTACGTGATATATTTCCACCCAAACGCCCAATCTGCGCCACTAAATATCTCTTTTCAAACAATTCTCGTGCTTCACGTAACGGCAAATCCATTATACTTTCATCTGAATCCATTTGAAGACGTGGCAAAGAATCACTTACTTCACTAGGAAGAAAGTCCGCTGTTATAGGACCATCACCATCCCGCACAAGAATAAGAAGACGCTCAATATTATTACGTAATTGCCGCACATTACCCGGCCAAGCTTGCGTTTGCAAAATAGCAATCACATCATCACTAATTGCACGTGGTTTAATCCCAACCTGCTGTGATATTGTTTTCACAAAATGATGTACAAGTTCTGGAATATCTTCACGACGCGCTGAAAGAGGCGGAACAGCAATAGGAACAACGGAAAGACGGTGGAAAAGATCTTCTCTAAAGCGCCCATCGGAAATGAGGTTTTCAAGATTTTGCGCTGTCGAAGAAATAATACGGACATCCACCTTAACACGTTTTGTGCCGCCAACTCTCTCAAATGTCTGCCCCGTTAACACCCGAAGAATCTTACCTTGAGTCTCACGTGGCATGTCAGCAATTTCATCAAGATATAATATACCGCCATGAGCTTCCTCTAAGGCACCAATCTTGCGCTCTCTTCCTTCCATTTCGCTGCCAAACAGCTCTATTTCCATTCTTTCCGGAGTAATCGTTGCAGCATTTATTGTAACAAATGGTCCATTCGAACGCGTTGAGAGCGCATGAATAGTACGTGCAACAGTCTCTTTTCCTGCCCCTGAAGGACCTGTTATCATGATTCGACTATTGGTTGGTGCTACTTTTTCTATGATTTGACGTAAATTTTTTATAACAGTCGATTTTCCGAGCAACTCTAATGTCTCGTTCGAACGCTTTCGCAATTCTAAAAGCTCACGTTTTAAATTTGAATTTTCAAGTGTTCTCTCTGCAACCAATACAAGTCTATCAGCTTTAAAAGGTTTTTCAATAAAATCATATGCCCCTCGCTTTATAGCGGAAACAGCCGTCTCAATATTACCATGCCCAGAGATCATAACGACCGGAAGAGCCGGATATTGTGTTTTAATTTCATCAAGCAGTGCTAAACCATCGAGGCGACTACCCTGTAGCCAAATATCCAAAAAAATGAGCTTTGGAATACGTTCACTAATTTGAGCCAATGCTTCATCAGAGTTACAAGCAACACGCGTTTCATAACCTTCATCATCTAAAATACCAGCAACAAGCTCACGAATATCTGCTTCATCATCAACAATCAAGATATCTGATACCATACTATTCCCCTATCTTATGATTTATGGCTTGTATAATATTACCCTGCTTACCCTCATCCGCCGGAAATATCAAACGGATCATCGCACCACGACCTTCATAAAAACTCACCGGTGCATCATGAAGCTCCATGAAACCACCGTGATCTTCAATAACTTTGCGCACAATGGCTAACCCCAGCCCTGTTCCTTTTTCCCGTGTTGTTATATAGGGTTCTAATAACTTTTGTCTTTGCTCTTTAGGAAGTCCTTTCCCGTTATCAACAACATCCACAACCAGCCATTCTTCCTGACGATAAGAACGGACAAGAATATGACCGTGAATATTTTCCTCTCGCATAACTGAATCTATGGATTCGCTCGCGTTTTTGATAACATTGCAAAAAGCCTGTACAATGAGACGGTTATCAAATGCACCCATAAGTGGTAGACTTCCTAAATCTTGCTCAAAATGAATATCATGTCGCGTTACTTCTATCAAAAAACATGCTTCGCGCAACAATTCTCGTATATCTAAAATATGCATTTGTGGTTTGGGCATACGTGCAAAAGAGGAAAACTCATCAACCATACGCCCAATATCTCCAACCTGTCGAATAATTGTCTCAATACACCGATCAAAAACCTCTCTATCTTGTGTAATAACTTTGTTATAACGTTTACGAATACGTTCAGCAGATAACTGAATGGGTGTGAGAGGATTTTTGATTTCGTGTGCAATACGCCGCGCAATATCCGCCCACGCCGCTGTACGTTGCGCTGCAACAAGGTCTGTAATATCATCAATTGTTAGAACCCAAGATTGCCCCTGTCCATCATCCTCCTCCATCGTAACTTGGACATTACAGACACGCTCTTTTCCTGCAACGTTTAAAGTGACCTGCTCACGATGATTTTTACGATCCAATGAACGCACAAACTGAAAAACCTGCCAAATTTCAGCGCTTAAAGATAAAAGACTTTGGCCAACAACGTGCTCAGAGCGAATATCAAACATCGCTTCAATAGATCGATTGATAATTGTGATATCACCATTATCATCTATACCTGCGACTCCCGCTGTTACACCCGATAACACAGCTTCAGAAAAACGCCGTCTCTCATCAATTTGATCACGCACTGCAATCAACTCATTGCGCCGACTTTTCAATTCACTGACCATGTAATTAAAAGTTTTGGATAATTGCCCAATATCTCCATCTTTTGCTCGTACTGGCACGAAAATTTCCATATTTCCAGTAGCAACATCATCAGCAGCACTAATGAGAAGACGAATAGGACGTACTAAGCGATCAGCGACAGCAATAGCAGCCCAAATGGCTGATAAGAATAAACTAAAAAAAAGACACAAATAAAGCATACCAAATGCAATTTGCGTCAGCAGGCGATTTTCATTTAAATCGCGATAACGATCTGTATTGACTTCTGTCAAACGCAAAGCAGATAAAACACCTTTATCAACGTCACGCACCAAATATAAAAATGTGTTTGGAATGTTGGTAAATTTTAAAATAATACCAAAATAATCATGAACGCCTGGTTGAAAAGAAAAAGGTCTCGCACTGGTTGCTCGTTCAATAAGATGAGAAGGAGGAATTGGCAGTTTATCTTCATCACCAAGAGCACTCGATACAAAAATAGCTCCGCTAGAACTTAACAAAAATGCACCACGCAAATTGCGTCCTATAGCATGACGTGTCAATTGCATCCTATATTCAGCTGGATTACGTTCTAAGAGTTTTTTGTTATCAAGTGCAAATGCCATCGCGTAGGATAAATTTTTTAAATTTTGAAGCATTTCATCTGCATAAGCATTTGCTAAATCAATAGAAGAACCCACAATCTGCCGCGTTGTTGTATCAAACCATCGATCAAGTCCCAAATTTAGTGCTGGACCCGATACAAGAGCTACAGCAACAGCTGGCATTGTCGCAACAAGTGCAAACAATGAAATAAGGCGCACATGAAGACGCGATCCTGCACGTCTTGAACGCCAAGCACGAATGATCGGAATCATCTCATAAAAAACGATGACAATAAGCCCTAAAACCCAAAAACTATTAATCCCTATAAGAATAAGGGTTACTGTTCTACTGGGAACAACAGGAGTTAATCCAATAAGAATAATAAAAGAAACAGAGGCCGTAAGTAAAGCCAATACAATAATTGTAATCCCTAAAAAAATATATACCTTACTTAAACGATACAACTCATCGTTATAAGTATTTTTATCTATGTCTTGAAGATACGTCACAGATGTTATATTCGTCATGAGCTTACATACCCTTATCCCATTATTCTCATATAACCTTTTGTAGCAAAAATTGACAATACTAATACTACATTTAAAATAGGGCAAATATAGTCAATGAGAAAGAACTTCTCCATTTTGCAAAATATCTTTAAAATAAACTGTGTTCGACGATACTTTACGAAGGAAATGAGATGCGATTAACAAAACAAACAAATTATGCTCTTCGAATGCTCATGTATTGTGCAGATAATCAGGGAACTCTCAGTCGTGTTCCAGAAATTGCTAAAGCATATGCCGTTTCAGAACTTTTTTTATTTAAAATCCTTCAGCCGCTTGTTCAAGCCGGTTTTATACAAACAGTGCGTGGACGCAATGGTGGTGTTAAATTGGCTAAACCCGCAGCAGAGATTTCAGTCGCTGATGTTGTAAAAGTAACAGAAGACAACTTTTCCCTCGCAGAATGTTTCGATACTGCAGAGCCGACTTGCCCATTAATCGATTTTTGTAGTTTAAATACCGCACTTCAAAAAGCATTAAATGCTTTTTTTGAGGTGTTATCCGTGATATCCCTTGCTGATCTAAAACAACCATCCTTTCAAAATCATTTCAAAATTAATGATAAAAAAGCAAACTAAGCTTATAACATAAGGAGATTAAGTATTTCTATCGCAGCAATAATATTAGCCGCTGGACGCGGTGAAAGAGCAAGATCTCCTCATAAAATTCCAAAACAGTACCGGCTTCTAGGACAAAAGCCGATTATTTATCATACAGTGAATTGTTTTTTGCAACATCCAGCTATCACAACAATTATCCTCGTTATTCATCCAAAAGATCGTCAAATCTGTGAACAAGCACTTGGCGATTTTAAAGAGCGCCTTATTATCGTTGAAGGAGGCAATACACGTCAAATCTCTACCTTACATGGACTTCAAGCACTCAAAAAAATAAATCCCCAATATGTGCATATTCATGATGGTGCACGCCCCTTTATCGAAAACAAGCTTCTTGATAACATTCACAACACGATCACGCCTCAAGAAGGTGTTCTTCCTGTTTTGCCCATCTCTGATACCCTTAAACGTGTAAATAATCAGCATGTTTTAGAAACAATTCCCCGTGCCTATCTTTATAGTGCACAAACTCCACAGTGTTTTCCCTTTGAACATATCTTAGCGGCCCATAAACAAGCAAAACAAGCTTGCAAACAAGAATTCACTGATGATTCTGCGATTGCCGAATGGTTTGGAATTCCTATGCGTACCGTCCCTGGAAATCCTAACAACATAAAAATTACATGGCATGAAGATTTTAATACTGCACATTTATATCTCCAAAAGAAAATGCAGATGTTTCCTGATATCCGCACTGGCAATGGTTATGATGTTCACTCTTTCGAGGATGGTGATTTTCTTATTTTATGTGGCATAAAAATCCCTTTTTATAAAAAATTAAACGGACACTCTGATGCGGATGTTGCTCTTCATGCATTAACAGATGCCCTGCTCGCTACACGAGGTGCTGGAGATATCGGTACACATTTTCCTCCCTCTGATCCTCAATGGAAAAATGTATCATCAGAAATTTTTCTCCGTCATGCTCTTGATATTCTAAAAAAAGCAGGTGGTCGTATCGCCAATGTTGATATCACAATTATCGCTGAAAATCCTAAAATTGGTCCCTATCGTCATGCCATGACAGAAAATCTTATGACAATACTTGCAATAACACCTGATCGAATCTCTATCAAAGCAACAACAAATGAAAGGCTTGGATTTATTGGTCGTGGTGAGGGAATTGCTGCTTTTGCAACAGCAAGCGTTCTTTATTCAGGAGAAATTCCCCAATGACATATCTTTGTGAAAAACAAGCACATGAAGTCCTTAATACCTTTCGCCAAAAAGGTTTACTATTAACAACTGTAGAGTCTTGTACAGGAGGGCTCATTGCTGCAAGCCTCACAAATATTGCAGGATCGTCAGATGTTCTCGATTGTGGATTTGTTGTTTATTCAAATGAATCCAAAACACGCCTTGTTGGCGTTTGTGCTGAACTTATAAGAACCTATGGTGCCGTTTCAAAAGAAGTTTCTCTTGCAATGGCTGAGGGTGGATTAAAACATTCACAAGCTGACATTGCAGTTTCTGTAACAGGAATTGCTGGTCCAGGAGGTGCAAGTCTTGATAAACCTGTAGGACTTGTACATTGCGCAGTTGCTTACAAAAATCACTCCCCCCTGCACAAAGAAATGCACTTTGGTCATCTTAATCGCAATGCTATTCGCCATGCAACTGTTGAAAGTGTTTTTAAAATGATTCTGGAATTGCTTCACTGAATTCCCCATACTAATTTCAAAATTCTCTATTCCACATTGAGTCTATAATCATTCACATCTTGAAAAAATAATTTATTGTATCATAACTTGAAATTGAAAGATCTGAATACCGTAAAGTTATCTCACTTCAATCCTGTGTAGGTTTAATTAATCAAATTTATTCACTTGCACGCCACAAGAGAAAAAACTGTATAAATAAAATAATTAAAGAAGGGACACTTGTACCTCTCTCAAGTGCTAAAAGCTGACGCAACATCTTGAGAGATGATCAATAAATAGTGCAAGCTTACTTCTTCATAAGTGTAAAGATGTTGATTTTATATACTTTTACGAGAATCTATACTATTTATTATGAGCACTATTATGAAATGGGTATGACGCAAGCATGTTCTATTTGGGCGTTTTGTTTAACGGATGTGCCTCCATTAAAAAGAGAGAAACAAAAGCGTGAAGCTGTGCATCATCTTCACCATTTAAAATGATATTCCTTCAATATGCTTTTGAAAGCTGAATTAAAAACAAATAGTAAAGATGGAAACCGGTTTTCATCTTCACGCTGTTATAAGCAATACGTATTATTAAAAAATAACAGAGTAGACTATGTTTCCGTAGAGCCATAAATCTGATGCGCCCGCTTCTCAAAAGCCTCGGTAAATTTACGAAATGCAATATCAAACATTGAGCCCATCACTAATCCAAGCGTTTTACTTTTAAATTCATAATCAATAAAAAACTCTACATTACATGCATTGGTATTTTCAATATCATGAAAGGCCCAACGATTTTCAAGATATTTGAATGGACCATCAATATATTTAACTTCTATAAGATTTTTTTCCGGCTGTAGAAATACTTGAGTCGTAAAAGTCTCACGGATAATCTTATAGCCAACGGTCATATCCGCAAGAAGCAATATTTTTTTTCCATATTCTTTTCGAGAACGTAATGTTAAAGACTCACACATTGGTAAAAATTCAGGATAACGCTCAATATCTGAAACCAGATCAAACATTTCACTGGCACTATGGGTGATCTGCCGATGTATTGTAAAAATCGGCATAATTATCTCTGTAAGGAAAATTTTTCTTCACGCGCTTTTTGCAAAATGGCAAAATCATCTCCAGCATGATGAGATGAACGCGTCAGAGGATTGGAGGCCATATGTAAAAATCCTTTTACTTTACCAATCTTGGCAAAAGACTCAAATTCTTCAGGAGGCACAAAACGAACAACTGGATGATGTTTTCGGGTAGGCTGCAAATATTGTCCAATTGTCATAAAGTCAACATCAGCAGAGCGCAAATCATCCATCAATTGCAAAATTTCATTTCGCTCCTCCCCAAGGCCAACCATAATTCCCGATTTTGTAAAAATTGTTGGATCAAGTTCTTTAACGCGTTGTAATAAACGAATTGAATGAAAATAACGTGCCCCTGGACGAACCTTCAAATATTTAGAAGGAACTGTTTCTAAGTTATGATTAAAAACATCAGGCTTAGCAGCAACAACAACCTCTAAGGCGCCATCCTTATGACGAAAATCAGGTGTCAGAACTTCAATTGTTGTTTTAGGAGTTTTTTGACGAATCGCATAAATAACTTTTGCAAAATGCTCAGCACCACCATCAGCAAGATCATCACGATCAACAGATGTAATGACAACATGTTTTAATTCCATCCGTGCAACAGCATCGGCTACACGTTCTGGCTCATTATCATCAACGGCAAGTGGAATACCTGTTGCAACGTTACAAAAAGCACAAGCACGCGTACATATTTCACCTAAAATCATAAAGCTAGCATGCCGCTGGCTCCAACATTCGCCAATATTAGGGCAACCAGCTTCTTCACATACAGTCACTAACTTATGCGTACGTACAATACCATGTGTTTCCTTATAAATTGGTGATGTTGGCGCTTTTACACGAATCCAATCTGGCTTTTTTTGAACGCTTGTATCAGGACGATGTGCCTTTTCAGGATGACGCAAACGTCTATTTGTAACTTTATCAACAACCGTAACCATTTAAGCCTTTGCCTTATAAATACGAAGTAACAATCAAAAATATAAAATTTTTCATATAATCCAATCATCAAGCGTTTAAAACTTGACCATAAGCATCCAACACACTTTCTTTCATCATTTCCGACAAGGTCGGATGTGGGAAGACAGTATGCATTAATTCTTCTTCTGTTGTTTCAAGATTCATGGCAATAACAAAACCCTGTATCAATTCTGTTACCTCAGCCCCTACCATATGGGCCCCAAGAAGCTGTCCTGTTTTTTTATCAAAAATTGTTTTTACCAACCCCTGATCTTCACCCAAAGCAATCGCCTTGCCATTCGCAGTAAAAGAATAACGACCAATACGTATATCATAACCTGCTTCTTTTGCTGTAGCTTCTGAAAGCCCTACAGAGGCAACCTGTGGTGTACAATATGTACACCCTGGAATTTTTCTTTTATCAAGCGGATGAGCACTTTCCAAACCTGCAAGATGCTCAATACATATCACACCTTCTTCTTCTGCTTTATGTGCTAACATAGGAGGACCTGCTACATCACCAATAGCATAAATGCCTTCCACCCCCGTCCAACTCCATTCATCAGTTACAATGCAGCCGCGATCGGTTTTTATTCCCAAAGCTTCTAAACCAAGATTCTCAATATTACCTTGCACCCCAACAGCGGAAATCAACCGGTCAACAGTCATTGACTCTATTTTACCTTGAACATCAATATGTACAGTCACAGAATCGGAAGATTTTTCAACCTTTGTTACTTTTGCTTGACGAAGAATGCGTAAACCTTTTTTCTCTAACTGTTTACAAGCAAACGTTGAAATTTCAATATCTTCAGCAGGCATGATGTGAGGCATCATTTCAACAACAGTTACTGTCGCCCCCATATCACGATAAAAAGAGGCAAATTCAATGCCAATAGCCCCAGACCCTATAACCAAAAGCGATTTTGGCATTGCTGGCGGTATCATAGCTTCAAAATAAGTCCAAATGAGTTTTCCATCTGGCTCAATACCAGGAAGGACACGAGGACGTGCACCCGTTGCAATAATGATATGCTTTGCTTGATAAGTTCCCTCCCCTAACGTCCCTTTAGGGACTGGATTTTGCGGTTGCATAATCGGTTTGGAGGATGAAGAAACCATAATTTCCGCAGGATGGCTTCCCCTCGCTTCTTTAGTAAGCTTTGCTTCACCCCAGATAATATCAATCTTGTTTTTTTTCATTAAAAAATCAACACCAGCATTTAAACGTGCTGAAACACCGCGTGAACGTGCCACAACATCTTTGATGTTTGCCTCAATTGAACCATTAATTTTTAGTCCATAATTTTTTGCATGTTCAGCAAAATGTTTCATTTCCGCTGAACGTAGAAGGGCCTTTGTTGGAATACATCCCCAATTTAAACAGATCCCTCCCAAATGTTCACGTTCAACAATCGCAGTCTTAAAGCCACATTGTGCTGCACGAATTGCGGTTACATATCCGCCTGGACCTGATCCAATCACAATTACATCATAAAGATTTGCCACAGTAATTCCTCCATGGATATATATAAAATGGATATGCATTTTTTGAACTTAAGACAGCAAAACAACGTAACAGAATTATCTTATGTCTTTTGCTTTAAGCTTCACGTAAATGCTTTACCCAAACCAGAAATGGCAATAACATTGCTCTTCAAACTCTTTAAATTTGTTTTTATTCTCTTAACACACTCTCTCACAATTTACGTGAAGAACTGTTAAACAGTTCAAACCAACATTGCTAATGGATTTTCAATCATCTTCTTAAAAGTCCGCGCAAGCTCTGCTGCTAAAGCACCATCGACAGCTCGATGATCCGCAGAAATTGTGACCGACATCACCGTCGCAATCCCTAATGCATCATTTTTAACAACGGCGCGTTGCTCCCCTGTACCAATCGCAAAAATCGTCGCATGCGGTGGATTAAGGATAGCGGAAAAACTTTTTATACCATACATCCCCATATTTGATACAGCTGTTGTTCCACCCTGATATTCTTCCATTTTTAACTTTCCTTCACGCGCACGCTTTGCAAAATCCTTCATCTCTTTAGAAATAAGTGATAACGGCTTTTCCTCTGCATGGCGAATAATCGGCGTAATTAATCCATTGGGAATAGAAACAGCAACCCCAACATCACAATGTTTATGATGAATCATCCCACCTTCAAGCCAAGAGACATTCGCATCAGGAACCGATTTCAAAGAAAGTGCAACAGCTTTGATCACCATATCATTAACAGAAAGCTTGTAAGTAGGCTGAGTTTCTTCCTGCCTTTTAACCATTGGTGCAGCAGCATTCAGTTGTGTACGCAGTGCTAATAGCGCATCAAGTTCA
Organism: Bartonella sp. CM120XJJH; assembly: GCF_042194715.1. NCBI lineage: Bacteria > Pseudomonadati > Pseudomonadota > Alphaproteobacteria > Hyphomicrobiales > Bartonellaceae > Bartonella > Bartonella sp. CM120XJJH. The sequence goes on from NZ_JBHINE010000006.1 coordinate 28,341, forward strand.
CAATCTACCGTTACATAGAAATGTGGGACTTTCTGTTTTGATTCCACCAAACGTGTCGCGATTGTTTTACGCATATTATTATGGGGAGCGAAGCTATATTCATCCTCTTTGAAGAGTTTTAATATCTGTTTATCCGAAGCACCTGTAGCTACTAGCTCCCCTATCTGTGATGAATAAGACACTTTAGAAATATCACTGCTCGCAGCTTTTTCTACATCGCGCTTGATAATACGCCCATGCGGACCACTTCCAGAAATAAGGGATAAATCAAGACCTGCCTGAGATGCTAATCGCCGCGCTAAAGGAGAGGCAAAAAGACGCCCTTCCTTTTTATCTTGCTGTATTAATTGCTGAGCTGATGATTCATGAGACATTTTTGTACCCTTTGAGTCCGTCTGTTTCAGAGTATCTGTCTGTTTTATGCCCTCTGGTTCTTGGCTTGTAGAAGAAGAGATTTCTTCTGCAACTTTTGCAGCTTCAGCTAAATCTTCACCTTCTTCTGCTAAAACAACAATTAAAGCATTTACTTTAACGCCTTGTGTTCCAGCAGGAACAACAATTTTGGCAACCCTACCTTCATCAACGGCTTCGACTTCCATTGTCGCTTTATCCGTCTCAATCTCAGCAATAACATCACCAGAGGAAACCTTATCTCCCTCCTTAATATTCCATTTTGTTAAATTTCCCTCTTCCATCGTAGGGGAAAGCGCTGGCATTGTAATTTTAATGGGCATTATGCTTTCCTCCGTTATGCTCTGTACGTCACAGCCTTAACGGCCTCAATAATTTCAGCAGTATTAGGCAAAGCCAACTTCTCAAGATTAGCGGCATAAGGCATCGGAACATCTTTGCCAGAAATCGTAGCAATTGGCGCATCAAGATAGTCAAAAGCCTGCTGCATAACACGCGTTGCTATTTCAGTTCCCACGGATGACTGAGGAAATCCCTCTTCAATTGTTACCAAACGACCTGTTTTTTTAACTGAAGAAAGAATTGTTGGAAGATCCATCGGGCGAATGGTTCGTAAATCAATCAATTCAACATCAATACCAAGTTGTTCAATTTCCGGCAACGCTTGAACGGCATAATGCATTCCAATCCCACACGCGACAATCGTCACATCTTGTCCAGACTTATGGATGCGCGCCTTACCAATAGGCAAAACAAAATCATCCAGTTGAGGAACTTCAAATTGATGCCCATACAAAATCTCATTTTCAAGAAAAATAACAGGATTATCATCACGAATAGCAGCTTTCAGCAAACCTTTTGCATCTGCAGCACTATAAGGCATGACAACTTTCAAACCTGGCACATGACTATACCATGCAGCATAACATTGAGAATGTTGAGCACCAACACGGGCAGCCGCGCCATTGGGACCCCGAAAAACCATAGGAGCGGTCATTTGTCCACCAGACATATAACGTGTTTTGGCTGCTGAGTTAATAATTTGATCCATCGCCTGCATCGCAAAATTAAATGTCATAAACTCGACAATGGGACGTAACCCTCCAAAAGCAGCCCCGACAGCCAGCCCAGCAAAGCCGTGCTCCGTAATTGGGGTATCAATAACTCGGCGTTCTCCGAATTCTTCCAACAAACCTTGACTAACCTTATAGGCACCTTGATATTGCGCGACCTCTTCCCCCATGAGAAAAACTTTTTCATCACGCCGCATTTCTTCAGCCAAAGCCTGATTAAGCGCTTCACGAACTGTCATTGTAACCATTTGTGTTCCCGCTGGAATATCAAAATTAGGAGATGTATCAAAAGTAGGAGCAGCCTGCGGAACTGACGATGCCAGAGAAAGAGGAGATTCCTTAGTTTTTTGTGCTATATCAGTAGGTTGCGAAATATCCTCAGCACGCTCACCTTCTTCTAACAAAATCGCAATAACAGTATTAACCTTTACGCCTTCAGAACCTTCAGGCACAAAAATTTTACCAAGAGTACCTTCATCAACGGCCTCTACTTCCATTGTAGCCTTATCCGTCTCAATTTCAGCAATAACATCGCCAGAGCTAACCTTATCACCTTCTCTCTTGAGCCATTTAGACAGTTTACCTTCTTCCATAGTTGGTGAAAGCGCCGGCATCAAAATATCAATAGACATACTTGCTTCCCTCGCATCAAACTAAAATATCAGTATAGAGCTCAGAAGCATCTGGCTCTTGATCACTTTGTGCAAAATCTACCGCATCAGCAACAATTGCACGGACCTCTTTCTCAATAGATTTTAAATCATCTTCGTTCGCCCAATTTTTTTTAAGAATCCGACTTTTTACTTGATCAATCGGATCGTGCTCCTCTTTTATTTTTTGGACTTCTTCTTTTGAACGATATTTTGCTGGATCAGACATGGAATGACCACGATAGCGATAGGTCTGCATATCAAGAATGATCGGTCCTTTACCTGAGCGTGCCCAAGAAATTGCTTCATCAGCAGCTCCTTTTACTGATCGAACATCCATACCGTCAACAACAATACCTGGAATTTCAAAAGAAAGACCACGTCGGGAAAAATCAGTTTCTGCAGATGCACGTGAAACTGACGTTCCCATAGCATACTGATTATTTTCAATAATATAAACAACGGGAAGCTTCCAAAGTGAAGCCATATTAAAACTTTCGTAAACCTGCCCCTGATTTGCGGCACCATCACCAAAATAAACCAATGTCACATTATCTTTACCAAGGTACTGATTCGAAAATGCCAAACCTGAACCAATGGAAACCTGCGCACCAACAATACCGTGTCCTCCATAAAAGTTCTTTTCTTTAGAGAACATATGCATCGAGCCACCTTTCCCTTTGGAAAAGCCACCTTGACGTCCCGTTAATTCTGCCATGACACCACGCGGACTCATCCCAACGGCTAACATATGACCATGATCACGGTAAGACGTAATAACTTGATCACCTTCTTTGGCCGCTTTCAATGTTCCTATAACAACGGCTTCCTGACCAATATAAAGGTGACAAAATCCCCCAATAAGCCCCATACCATAAAGTTGTCCTGCTTTTTCTTCAAAACGGCGAATTAAAAGCATTTCACGATAAGCATCAATTTCTTCTTCTTTTGTAAAGTCTGCTATTGGTGCTTTCTTTGTGGTGCTTGATAATGCAGTGCGCGCCACCGACGCAGAATTTTTTTTAAGTCGTTCTGCCATATTAAACTCCCTTTTATGATTATTTAGGAATAACCTTTACGAACAAAAGTTACAAGCCTTATCAATCGGCTTAAACAATATCATTGCTGATTATCGTTTAAAGTAAGCGATTTTTCATTTACCTTTGGTATCATTTCAAGGTATTAAGATTGTCAGTTCATTTGGCTTAGAAAAGTTCAAATTCTTTCGGACATACTCATCCAACATATCTTTTTCTATATGCCCGTTGCGTAAAAGAGAAATACGCTTTTCCATGAATATCCGCTCAGCTTCTATTTTATGAAGCTCCTTTTCTAATTCGCTAATATGCTGATTAACTTCACTGCGTGAATACAATCCATACTCACCATGATAAATGTGATAACTGAAATAGCTTAAGACTCCCACCGTCATAAGAGGTAGTACAAAGCGTACTTTGATTGATCGACGTTTCTGCTTTGTCCACATAAAATAGCACAGTCTCTACAGCACAAATTTTTTAATATTTTGCCCAACTATGCACGATTTTGATTAACACCTCATTACTCAATCTACACATGCAAACAATTTGTTACCACCAAAGTCCCCCCCCTTAATACAATTAAAGTAAGCTGAATAACCCACTTTTTATATTATAAATATTGGATATCCTCTAATTTGTAGTTTTTTTCCTAAAATTCCCTATTAAAATAAGGATAAAATCAATCAATACCCAAGGTATAATTATAAAAATAATCCCTATAAGCCCTATCCCCATAAATAGTAGACCTATTGTACTTAGTATAGTTATAAGAAGCATTACAATGCCTGTTATAATTTTACCGACCATAAAACGATGAATCCCCAATGCACCAAAACACAAGCAAACGATTGCTAACAACATTTTTGATTGCTGTGACTGACCTTCAGTCAAGATAGGGAAAATAGATTTAATGGTATCCCCTTCACAGACAAAATCAACCATATCACCAACCTTTGGTGGCTTTTTTCCTGACCAATTCCTACTCAAGAACTGATAACGCTTACCATCACCACCTGAAACGAAATAATTTCCTTGATCCTGACTAATAATTTTACCTTTCATCTTCACCACCTATAAAATTGTTATTCATAAAGAAGCTTTTCTTCTAATATGATAATATGTTGAATAAACCTCACTGCATGAATACGATCTGTACTCACCGTGATATACGACATTTTAAAAAGCTAAAAATCCCCCAACAACTTAAAATTCCCGCATTTATAAGTGGTAATACAAAGCACGCTGTTCGATTTGCACTTTTGCTTTTCTCATATGAAATAGTACAGTCTTTTTCAATAGTTTTATTTAAATATTCATAATTTTCTTTAATATTTCACATTTAAAAACATATATCAAAGTAACTCGACATTATTAAATAAATATATTGATAAATAAATAAAATTATTTATTTATTTATATTTAAATTTTGTCGAGTTGCTATAACTTGGTAATTTTATTGCCATCTGCATCTCTAAAATATCCAGATAAAATAACTATAAAATCAATAAATGACCACAGTATATTGATAAGAATTCCTATACCTGTTACATTTATGAGAAGCATTACGATACCCGTTCCAATTTTACCAGCCATAAAGCGGTGAATACCCAACCATCCAAAAAAAAACAAATAACTGCCAGACCTAATCTTGATTGCTCTGATTCTTTTTTACTCAAAAGAGGGAGAACAGATTTAACAACATTATCTTCATATACAAAATCAACGGTATCCCCTACCTTTGGTGGTTTTTTTCCTAACCAATTCCAATCCTCAAATTGATAACGCTTATCATCACCTCCCGAAACGAGATAAACTCCTTGATCTTGACCAATAATTTTACCCTTCATCCTTGCCCACCTATAAAGCTGCTCCTCATGTGTTATTCATAAAGAGATTATTTCATTTGATGATATATCGATTAACCTCACGGCGTAAATAAAAGTAAATAAAATTTGTAGCAGCCGTGATAAACGTAAAATTAAAACAGTTCTGATCCCCCCCAATGATCTAATGTTTCTGCTGCTATAAGCAGCAATACAAAACACACCTTAGTGGATTTACGTTGTTGTTTTACCCATATAAAACAACACAGTCTTTTTCAATACTTTTATTCAACTGTGCATATATTCAACTGTGCATATTTCTCTTAATATCTCACATTAAAGAAATAGAGTACAATAATCTTGCATTATGCAACTCAATATTGATCGAAATAAAAAGTAAACTTAATTATTTTCTTTTTATTGTAAATTTTTACAAATCTGTAATTTTATTCCCATCTTTATCCGTAAATCTTCCACCAAGAATGACTATAAAATCAACAATTGCCCAAATACCGGTAATTATCAATCCAAACAATGATAAAGATAGAACCAGCATTAGAGCACCAGTCCGAACTTTACCAACCATAAAGCGATGGACACCAAAGATACCTGCACACCAACAAAGAAGTGCGAACATTATCTTTGAATTCTCTGTACCTGGTCTCAACAATGGAAAAACAGAACTGACAACACCCCCTTCACAGACAAAATCAACAGCATTACCAATCCTTGGTGGATTCTTTCCCAACCAATCCCAAGTCGCAAACTGATAACGTTTACCATCATCACCCGAAACAAGATAAGTCCCTTGATCTTGACTAATAATTACGCCTCTCATATTAATCCCTATAAATTTGAACACTTAAAAATTATTGCGTATATGCCTTTAATAAAAATCTCAATTTTATAATCTAAATGATCTTATACTTTCATATTTTGTGCTCACAACAATCAACGATATACATCACCAGCATAACGTGCTTGGGATCCTAGCATTTCTTCAATACGAATAAGTTGATTGTATTTTGCTAATCTATCCGAACGAGCAAGAGAACCTGTTTTAATTTGTCCACAATTTGTTGCAACAGCAAGATCTGCAATGAAAGAATCCTCTGTTTCGCCTGAACGATGAGATATAATGGCACGATAACCTGCTTTATGTGCTACTTCTACAGCATCAAGTGTTTCACTCAATGTACCAATTTGATTAACTTTTATGAGAATAGAATTGGCTACCCCCATTTTGATACCATCACGCAAACGCGCTGAATTCGTTACAAACAAATCATCACCAACAAGCTGACATTTTTCTCCAATTGTGTCAGTGAGAAGCTTCCAACCTTCCCAATCATCCTCTGCCATTCCATCTTCAATTGTAATAATAGGATAATTTTTCACAAGCTGCGCTAAATAATCTACCTGCTCTTGGATGTCACGGCATTTCCCCTCACCTTTATAAAAATACGAACCATTTTTATAAAATTCGGTTGAAGCACAGTCTAAACCAATGGCAATTTGTTCACTTGGTTTGTAGCCACATGTTATGATAGATTCCATAATAAAATCAATGGCTTGATCAGCACTTTTAAATTGAGGAGCAAAACCACCTTCATCACCAACATTGGTATTATAACCTGCATCTTTTAAACGCTTTTTCAATGCATGGAAAATCTCAGCGCCATAACGGATGGCTTCTCTTACAGTAGGGGCTCCTATAGGAATAATCATAAACTCTTGAAAATCAATCAAATTATCAGCATGAACGCCACCATTAATAATATTCATCATAGGAGTTGGAAGAATATGCGCTTGTGTACCACCAATATAACGATACAACGGTAAATTTAATGAATCCGCAGCTGCTTTTGCAACAGCTAATGAAACACCAAGAATCGCATTAGCTCCAAGACGGGCTTTGTTTGGCGTTCCATCCAAAGAAATCATTGCTTGATCAATAGCAATTTGATTTGTTGCATCCCGCCCACCAAGTTCTTCAAGAATTTCGCCATTAACTGCAGCAACCGCTTTTTCAACACCTTTCCCTTGATAGCGCAAACCACCATCACGAAGCTCTATAGCCTCGTGTGCTCCTGTTGAAGCTCCCGAAGGAACCAGAGCGCGACCAAAAGCTCCATTCTCCAAATGAACATCAACTTCTACCGTTGGATTACCACGGCTATCAAGAACTTCACGCCCAATGATATCGACAATTATAGTCATATGTGCTTCCTTATCCAATAAAAGTCTCGATTCATTTCTAATGTCCTATTAATGAAATGTTTTTTCTCTTCTCAATTCAACTTCTTTGACAGATAATCAAACTCCATTAGTGTCTCAAGCAATCTTTGTAAATTATCAAGTTTAACCATATTGGGTCCATCAGAAGGTGCATTATCTGGATCTTGATGTGTTTCTAAAAAAATACCAGCTACCCCAACAGAAACAGCCGCACGCGCTAAAACTTCAACAAATTGACGCTGTCCACCAGATGAAGCACCCTGCCCCCCAGGTTCTTGAACAGAATGCGTTGCATCAAAAATAACAGGAGCACCAAATGAACGTAAAATAGGCACCGAACGCATATCAGAAATAAGCCGGTTATAGCCAAATGACGTGCCTCGCTCACAAAGCATAACATTCGGATTACCACTGTAAACAACCTTTTTTAAAACATTTTCCATGTCCCAAGGCGCTAAAAACTGACCTTTTTTAATGTTAATAACACATTCTGTTTTGGCGGCTGCTACCAAAAGATCTGTTTGACGACATAAAAAAGCCGGTATTTGTAAAATATCAACCGTAGAAGAAACAATTGTACATTGCTCTTCTGTATGCACATCAGTTAGTATAGGGCAATTAAACTCCTTTTTTAAATCAGAGAAAACAGCCATTGCTTTTTCAAGACCAACACCACGTGCCGCACCCAAAGAAGTTCGGTTAGCTTTATCGTAACTCGATTTATAAACAAACCCGATACCAAGCTGATCGGTAATTGTTTTAATACGACCAGCCATTTCAAAAGCATGATCGCGACTTTCCATCTGACACGGCCCTGCAATTAATGAAAGAGGCATTTCATTTGAAAAAATAATATTTCCAACTTTCACACGGGAATTTGGTTTAGTCATTTTATCCCTCAAAAGCAAAGTAACCCAATTTATGCATTAAACTAATCGACTTTGTTCTACAGCGGCTTCAATAAAAGAAGAAAAAAGCGGGTGAGGATCAAAAGGACGAGATTTTAGTTCTGGATGATATTGAACACCAATAAACCATGGATGATCTGCATATTCTATCGTTTCTGGCAAAATACCATCAGGAGACATCCCAGAAAAAATCAAACCACACTGTTCTAACTTATCCTTATAATCAATATTGACCTCATAACGATGACGATGTCGCTCAACAATCTTGGTCATTCCATAAATTTGAGCAATATGACTCTCTTCTTTTAATTCAGCAGCAAAAGCACCAAGACGCATTGATCCGCCAAGATCACCATTTCTTGTACGTTTTTCAAGAACGTCTCCTTTAAGCCATTCTGTCATTAAACCTACAATTGGATTTTCTGTTTCGCAAAACTCGCTTGATGAAGCATTCTTAATCTGTGCAATATTGCGCGCAGCTTCTATACAAGCTAATTGCATCCCAAAACAAATCCCTAAAAATGGAACTTTACGCTCTCGTGCAAATTGAATTGCTCGAATCTTTCCTTCTGCCCCTCGTGCCCCAAAAGCACCTGGAACCAAAATTCCATGGGCTTTTTGTAAAGCTGAAACAGAATCTTCTTTTTCAAAAAGTTCCGAATCAATCCACTCAATATTAACTTTCACTTTATTCGCTAAACCACCATGCGCAATCGCTTCAATAAGAGATTTATAAGCATCCTTTAAGCCCGTATATTTTCCTACAACAGCAATCGTAACTTCTCCTTCAGGATGGTGGATACGATGCGTAATATCTTCCCACCGATCCATCTGAGGGGCAGGTGCCGAATCGATTCCAAAAGCGCAAAGAACTTCAGAATCCAAACCCTCCTTATGATATGCCATAGGAACATCATAAATTGTTGGCATATCTAATGCCTGAATGACTGCATTGGAGCGAACATTGCAAAAAAGTGATAATTTGCACCGTTCTGTTTCTGGAATAGATCGATCTGCACGTACAAGCAAAATATCAGGAGAAATACCAATTGCTTGCAATTCTTTGACAGAATGTTGTGTTGGTTTCGTTTTTAATTCACCTGCCGAAGGAATATAAGGCATTAATGTAAGATGGACATAAACGACATTTTTTCTCGGTAGCTCATTGCGAAGCTGACGAATCGCTTCTAGAAAAGGCATTGCTTCAATATCACCAACCGTTCCACCTATCTCACACAAAACAAAATCAAATTCCTCATTTCCCATCGTAATGAATCTCTTAATTTCATCCGTAACATGAGGAATAACTTGGACTGTTGCCCCCAAATAATCACCACGCCGCTCTCTTTCAATGATATTGCGATAAATACGCCCTGTTGTAATATTATCTTGGCTATTTGCAGAACGCCCAGTAAAACGCTCATAATGACCAAGATCAAGATCCGTTTCTGCACCATCATCAGTCACAAACACTTCACCATGTTGATAAGGTGACATCGTACCTGGATCAACATTTAAATAAGGATCAAGCTTGCGAAGACGTACGCGATAGCCACGAGCCTGTAATAACGCTGCTAACGCCGCCGCTGCGATGCCTTTTCCAAGGGAAGAAACCACACCACCAGTAATAAAAACATAACGTGCCATGGGCTTATGGTGATAAGCAATTTATAATGATTTTTCCAGCAAAAAATGCAAAAAGAAACAATTTTTCTTCTAAAATAAAAAAGGTGAAAAAATCACCTTTTTAAAAAGTCTATATTTTCTTAAAAAACTATTTTGTACTGTTATCCGGAACTGTATTTTCAAGAACCTGTGGAACTGGACTTTCTGCTTCAGGTTTTGTGGACTGTTTCTGTTCCTGCGGAGAATTCGAAGTGCCTCCTAGCTGTTCAAGAATAGAAGGGGAAGACTCACCATTTGATAATGGGCCATCTGATGATGGGACTGATTCTGAACCTTTATTGGTAGAATTCTTCTCTGAATTAACCGGTATACGCTTTAAAATATCAGAACTAGAATTTGATATATTACTCACCACAGTAAGTCCAATAGACACAACAAAAAAACAACAGGCTAAAATAGCAGTCAAACGTGTTAAAGGGTTTCGAGATCCACGCGTTTTCATCAACCCTGAGCTATTACTCACACCTAGCCCACCACCTTCTGAAGGTTGGATTAATATAACACCAACCAAAGTAATCACAATCAACAAATGAATAACTATAAGTACTGTTTGCATAAACCCTGCTCTTCAAATAACTTTTTAATAGCTATTTACACATAAATAGCACACAATCCAAGGGGAAACTCAAATTTCTCTGCTATAGTTTACGGCAAACAGCACAAATAGTTAAAAAATCAACCGCTTTTAAGCTTGCTCCACCTATCAAAACACCATTAACATGAGGAATGCTTAAAAGCTCAAATGCATTGGAGGGCTTTACAGATCCACCATAAAGCAAACGTATCTTCTTGCCTTCATCACCAAAACGAGAGCGCACCTTATCACGAATGAAATGATGTATTTTTGCAATATCTTCTAGAGTTGCTGTATTGCCGGTTCCTATCGCCCAAATAGGTTCATAAGCGATAATGGTATTCTCTGCTGTTGCATCATCTGGTAAAGATTCTTCAAGCTGCTGCGTGAGAATATCCAGCACTTTGTTATTATTACGCTCCTCCAATGTTTCACCAATACACACAAGAGCCACAAGACCTGCTCGCCACGCAGCTTGCACTTTGGCGCAAACAATCGCATCGTTTTCCTGATATACTGTACGACGTTCTGAATGGCCAATAATGACATGACTTGCTCCTGCGTCTTTAAGCATAAAAGCTGAAATATCTCCAGTATAGGGACCGTGATCATCAAAATGACAATTTTGTCCTCCCAAAAGGATATTTTCACTATCCAGCATATCAGAAGCACGAGATAAAAGTGTTGCTGGGACACAAATAAGTGCCTCAAAAAGATGACTAAGATCAGAGCTAACGCCTGTGGCAATAGCACGCAACTCTCCCAGCGATTCACTCGTTCCATTCATTTTCCAATTTCCAGCAAGAAAAGGCCGAATATTTGGAGACATATTTTTACCTCAAGAACTTTTATAATACTTTGTTTATCTGTACTACCAAATTATAAAACGAAAGCAAGTCTTTAAAAGCTTGCATCTTTCGTCTCTTTATTGCAAATTCCACTACAGCTTTGATAATAATTTATGTTAAAAATGGGATTGAACAATGCTTGACGTCATAAGAAATGCTACAAATTCTTGGATTTTCAGAGTTTTCCTTGCTATTTTAGTCTTATGCTTCATTCTTCTATGGGGGGTGCCGCAATTACACAAAAAAAGTGAAAGAGATCTCATTACGTCTGGAAAGTCCACAGTAACTGTTGATGATTATCGTCTTGCACTTGCCGATCAAAGCGCACGTTTAGCATATGCTGCTCATCTTGGACGAATGTTTACAGCAAATGAAATGCAGCAATACCGAATTCCTGCTTTTGTGTTTAATCAATTACAACAAAATATATTGCTTGATGAACAAGCACGTAAAATGAAAATAAGTCTTTCAAAAGATACAATAGCTCATACGATTGGTTCTGATAAGATGTTCCAAGTAAATGGCACTTTTGATAAAAATTTGTTTTACAACTATCTTCAGCAGTTACGTATTAGTGAAAGTGCTTTTCTTAATTACTACACCAAACAAGAAAAGCGTAACCAACTTATTTCAGCTTTACTTTCTGATATGAAAGCACCAAATCTCTTTTATAAAGCACTTGCTCTTTATCAAGGAGAAATGCGTGTTGCTGATTATCTCGTTATTGATCTAAAAGAAAAGGAATCAATTGCTGATCCTGATCACGAAACACTACAAAAATGGTTTAAAACACATCAAAGTCAATTTCGTGCTCCAGAATACCGCACTGTTTCTTTACTATCTATGGAACTTAGTGATTTTGTAAAACCTAAAGATATCTCAACAGATGAGGCGAAAGCCTATTATACACAAAATGCTTCACGTTTTGTAACGCCTGAAAAGCGTACATTCGAAGAACTGCGCTTCCCCTCACGCGAAGAAGCCGATAATGCAGCAAAAAAAATAGCTGATGGATTGAGTTTTGATGAACTGGTAAAAGCTGAAAAAAAGACTCTTAATGACATAAAAAAAGGGCCTATCGCAGAAAATGAACTTCCTAATCATCTAGCATCTGAAATTTTTCAACTTCAGCAAGGCCAAGTCAGTCCTGTGATAAATGACTTACAGGGACCTGTTATCATTCGCGTCACGCATATTGAACCATCAAGCTCTCTTCCTTTTGAAAGTGTAGAAGAAAATATTCGTCAAACACTTGCCAAAAATCGTGCTACTGATGATATCCGTAACAATTATGTAGCCATTGAAAATGCTCGTTTTGAGGGTGCTTCTCTCAAAGAGCTAGCTGACAAATATAAGTTATCTTTGCGCACAATTACCATCGATAAAACGGGAAAAACGCTTGAAGGTGCAATACTCACAGATTTACCTCAAAAAGATATTTTACTGAATGCCATCTATCAATCAAACGAAGGAGTTGATCTTGATCCTCTCTCTTTTCAAAATGGTGGATACCTCTGGTATAAGGTCGATAAAATTATTCCTGCCCGCGATAAGACACTTGAAGAGGCTAAGCTAGATGTTCTTTCTCAATGGAAACGTGAGGAAATCCAACGCCTTCTTGATGAAAAAGCCCAAAATGCTCTCAAACAGCTCACGGAAGGAAAAAGTCTTGTTGCTCTTGCTCATACCCTTGGTGTTACAAAACAAACAACACCAGCCCTCCGGCGTCAAGACTCATCTGAAACCCTTGGCGTTGAAGGGATTAAAGCATTATTTACTGCTCCCAAAGGTCATTATGGCATCATAAAAGGTCCGGTTGCAACAAACCGTATCATTTATCAAATAAAGACTGTAACCATGCCTAAAGATATCACGTCTCGTACTCTTTCAACTGAGGTTCGCGCCAGTATAGATATGATGATAAGAGAAGATCTCAAGCTAGAAATGCTACAAGTTGCCAATAAAGAACATCCTTTGGAAATTAATGGCACAAATTATAATCAGATCTTTAACGCTCTCCAATAAGAAGATTGTGCATAATTTAAAGAACTTATTGATAAAGTTTCTATCAGCTCTTCGTCTATAGTTGAAGAGGCAAGATAGATCTCTTGTCTGCATATCTTAGGATCAGCATTTGTATAATGATTAATTCTCTCGCAAATCAGTACATGTATGGATTTGCGAGAAAATAGTCAATGGAATGTAGAGTCGTTTTTGCAACGCATTAAAAAATATTATCCATCCACAGGTTGTAAAAGTTGTCGCACACTAAGCTATAAATGTCATCCCTATCGTCATTCATTTATAGCTTATCATATTGCTACTCTTAATATTCATTCATACGGAGCGTATTGTCTCTTCCTGAAATGATTTCGTTTACACACCCGACTTATAATATACAAAAAAACTATTTTTAAAATTCAGTATAAAAATGAAAAAATCTTTTTCTATTCAAGACTCTTATTCAATATAAGAAAAAACGAATTATCATTATCAATCAATATATTCATAAATCATAAAAGTTATCAATTATGATGTTATAATTTCTCAAAAATGAGAGTTTTTTATAGTCTCATAGACTGCCAAGACAACTTCTCTCATAAAATAGAAATTTTATTTCATTTGCAAATGAGATATAATCAATACATTCAGAATACTTAACAGTTCTTCATCAAACAAAACAATGTATTGAGCTTTATCCTATGTTTTTCTTTCTCTGCATCTCACCCATCTCACACACTGAATAAAACATTTTACTGATAAAGAAATACACCGTATTTTCAAGATCATAAAATTTCTTATTCTTTTGCACTCATAACAACCAAAGCATCAACATTTTTATAACAAAAAAATGGTTTGGAATCACAATAGCGCCTTTTATTTTCATATGAGAAAATCAGTCTATATGTTACGCATTCCAACGTGGTAATATTCTTTTACAATATCTTTGGAAAATTGCCGCTTATTGCTGCTCTTGTTATCAACCAATAGCGATATATCAATGGTAAAGTTGCACTCTCTTGAAAAATTGCAGCCCCCAGCTGTATAGCTTTTTTAAGAGAAGCCGGTACAATGACCAATGGAAGAAAAGCTGGCTTAAGAACTCTAGGTAAAGCACAAGAATACTCGTAAAATTGGGTATAATGATCGCGCGATAATGCTACCATAGCTTCAACAATACGACCCTTTTGTTGATCACTGAGACGGTGAGATTCCAAATCTTCCCTATTCACTCCTACAGCCTTTAATATATCAGTAGGTAAATAATACTGATATCGTGATTGCATGAATGATAAAAGACGCAATACACCGCTTAATCCTTGAGAAATCCCTCCATGTTCATAGATATCTGTAAACTCTTGTGCAGTATCAGGATCCAATATCTGACAAGAAAGCTGTAAAATTATGCTTGCTGTCTCACCACAATAATGCTCGAGATCATGAAGTGTTTCTATTGGATTTTGATAAAGATCTAAAATTTGTGCATTACAATAACGTAAAAAAGCTGTCTTAGGTAAATTAAAAAGAGTTATTGCTTTCAATAAATCACTCAAAATCGGATTATTTCCACTCGTTTGCATTTCACCATGAGCAATAGAATCATACCACCAACGCAACCGTATTTCTCCTATGAGTGGATCATGTACACTTTCGCGAATACGAGAAACTTCAGCATTAAATACATAGAGAGCAGCCAATGCTTGGCGCTTTTTTTTAGGCGCAAATAAAACCGATATATAGCGATCACGATCCATGCTACGTAAAATATCAAGATAATAAGGAAGAGAGCCTATCATTCTATGAACCTATTAACATCCCTTTTTTAGCAATTAAATTAATATCCTCTTTTTATTCATATTAAGAAATGAGGGATAAGCAAATAGAGTTCAGAAAATAAGATTTTTAAATGTGTCTCTTAACTGTATTATGAATTAAAATTTCTTTTCTAGTCACTTTTCCTTTTAGAAAGAAAAAAATTAAATAAATAATTTTTCTGATAAAATTATCTTATTGGACTAAAATTTTCAGTTGCAGTAAAAAAAGCTAAAAACTAATTGTAACATGCATAGTGAAACTTAGAATAACAAACAAGGCAAAACACTTTTTCACTGAATAGATGACAATGTTATTTTATAAAATGCACTGATCACAAAAACTTCATCAAATCATTGATCTCCTCCCCCATCCTAAAAGACAAATATTTCTACCAACAGCAATTTGTAAAAAATCCAATTGCTCTCGGTGAGTTTCACTTACTATCAACACATTGATTTACAATCATTATTTATTGTTTTATATGTTAAATTAGAATCCCAAATATCGTAGAATGCTTTCATTTCAAACCAATTCCATGTTGAATCAATCAAAACTAATTCCCTTGCACGTCACAAGCGGAGCTGGCTTGTAGGTAAAAACTGTATAAGAAAGAATTAAAAATGCCTCTTATGAACTGCCTCAAGTGCCAAGAGTTGATCACTCATGTGATTCATTAAACTACGAGCGAGCTTTTTCCTGAATATTTTCTGCTATATTTAAAAACACTTAAGGTGTTAAGTTATATATATTCTATACCCTTATATCACCGCCTTAAACGACGGTATTTTACGGCGCAGAAAAATAATCACACAAGGCTTTCATACTAGAAGAGGGCATTTGTTTTATTAAACAATACTCTATTCTACCGCAAATAATAACGCCGCAACAGCGCGATCTTCAGCCAATAAAACATTAAATGTACGCACCGCCGCTCCCGTACTCATTGTATCTGATGAAATATGTTTTTCCCATAAAAGCACCCGTAACTCTTCAGGTAATCGCAATAATTCAATTCCAGTACCTATTAATAAAACTTCGATTTCAGAAGCTTCTTCTAAAATACGAGATATATCCCCTTGAGTGGGAATAGGCCCTGCCATGTCAATGCCATAAATACCTGATGGTACACAAATAATAGAACCTCTATGAGACATATCAGCAAAACGAAATCCACCATTTCCATAAGCATCAATAGGTGCACGACTTGGAAAATGTGCTTCACGAATTTGAATTGCATCGAACATGAACAAGCACCCTTTATTTTTGAATAATCCAATTGTCCTTGCTACTTCTCACCATAAAAATTAAAGTAAGGCCGATATAAACATTGGTATGTTAACCATAGCCTCGTATTGAAGTGAAAATTTTTATATAAAGCCCTAATCTTCTCATACAACAAATATACGAAAATTTGCTAATAAACCACGATAAAATGCTATACCTGCTTAAATCAATCTATCTTTTAAAAAGTTTTCTCAGCTTATTTACTCATTATAAAAACAGTGATCTTGTTTTAAAGACAGAAAAAAAATTGCGTAACATTCTACAAATAAAGCAACTATTTTAATAATCTAAAGAAAACAAAAACTCCATTTCCTGTAGCCACTATAAAAGCCACTTTTCCAATGAAATTGTTTTGATCTTGCCAATCTTTTTATAAAAATGCTTAAAACTTCCACTGCACCTTAAGATGCATTTTCCTTTGATATAGCTTTTTTCTCTTCAGAGATACTCATATCTTCTTTCGTTGTCATTTTAGATTTAGACTTTTGTGGTGTTTTTGCTTTAGTATTAAGTTTTGACTTTTTTTCTGCAATCGGCTCACCTTTAACACGCACATCAGCTAATGTTGAGCGAATAACACGAATATTCATACTCTCACCAATTTCAACCTCTAATTCACCACTCTCGTCGTGAACCTTCGTAACCTTGCCGATAATACCACCACCCGTTATAACTGTATCACCACGACGTACTGCATTAAGCATTTCTTGGCGTCTTTTCATTTGGGCACGCTGGGGACGAATGATAAACAAATACATAATTGCAAAAATTAAAATGAATGGGACTGCGCTAGCAAATGAAATTCCACCGGAAACATCGCCTGCAACTTGAGCATAAGCGTTCGTAATAAACATTTTTATCTCCTATAGTTAAACTTCAGGTATTTCCCACTCTATTAAAATAAAATTTCGATTCAGAAAAAAGTCTTAAAGAATTTATCATAAAAAGCAATAACCACATCATCTAATCACGGCTTTACAAAAATACAATAAATCCTTAAGAGACAGAATACCAAAATACAATGAGAAAAATCTTTAAAAATAGATTCATTTTCCCCTATTGTATATCCTACAATATAAATCTTTTCACTAACTCAATAAATTATACAAGATAATTTTTCTAATGAAAAAACTTTTATTTATATAGATAATTTATCGTTTTTGATATCGAATGATAGACCTAAATACAGTAAAACGCTCTCATTTTCAAACCTTCCGAATTAATCAAAACGATTTTCTTGCAGACACACATATGAAATGAGTCTGTCGACAAAAACTTTTTAAGAAAGGCGTGAAATATCTTTTTTCATGCTTCTCTCAAATGTAAGAGCAGTTGGAACACTGAAAGCTGACAAATAGTATGATGCTATTGTCTTACACTTTCATAAAAACAAAGATAGTAATATCTAACGCCCCAACGAACTACTCTCCTTAAACCAATGACTTTTTGCTGCAATATTATTGATTTAAGAAAATCAATTGTTTTTCATGAAGTTTCTATAAACTGTAAGACTATTCAAATGTAAAAGTCATCAATAAATTAGTTTTCTAAATATTTAAGGGGATCAACAGGTAATGAATTCTTACGCATCTCAAAATAGACACGTGGCGTTTTAACATTTCCTGAAACACCAGATTTAGCAATCTCATCACCGCGTCTTATCCTTTGTCCCTTGTTAACAACAAGCGTACTGTTACATCCATAAATAGTGATAATATTATTTTCATGTCGAATCATCACAACATTACCAAGCTCTTTTAACCCATCTCCCGCGTAAATAACAACACCATTTTCTGCCGCCTTTACCGAAGACCCTTCAGGCACAGCAATATCTATTCCTCGATTCATTACTGTTCCCTTTTTTTGACCGAACTGGCTTAACAAACGCCCTCGTACTGGCCAACGCATCTTAGAAATTCCTGTGGCTTGCGGAGTCGTCATATTATCTGTATTCGTAACAGTACTTGACAAACCAGTCTCATGATTTAATTGCGTCATCTGTTTAGAAAAATTTTTCTCAGAACTTGATTTGTTCATCTTTGCAGAGGGTTGCGTTGTTACAGGAGCTTTATATATAGGAGAGGACCTCTTGTTTTTTATAGAGGGCATCACTTGAGATTGGGATGCAGATTCTGTTGTTGACACTGTCCAATTGTTATTATTGTGTGCATTTGAGGCCGCTAATGTACGCCTGCTTGGAACAACAAGTACCTGACCGATATAAATGGAATTGCTGTTTATGCCATTTGCTAATTTTAATGCCTCAACACTAACCCCTATTTGTCGTGCAATACTGAGCAGTGTATCTCCACTCTGGACAATATAAGAATTCCGCCGAAAAATAGGAGACTTATCCATTTGTGAACGAGAAAGTGTCCCAAGATTACGTGGAGGGGAGCCCATAACGCGACCATCAGAAGAAGTTATCCTACCTTGATGTGAAAAATTATAGGGAGAATTGTCATCTCCCCACGAATCATCACTTGATTCTACAGGTGGCAATTCAGTGCTTTGTATCATACCACTACCGTATGATAGCATTCGCGGATCTGTAGACATAGTGCTCGATATATTTGATTGAGATGATACCGTACGATGAGAAGACATATTGGAAAAACGCTGTGTACCAGAACTACAACCAGCAACAATAGTTACCACCGCTAAAAAAGTTATTTTCTGAAAATTATGCTGGAAAATATTATCCAAAGCTTTTAGACACATCGTTTTGCTCACTCATCAATAATCAACTCACTCCATTAAAGCTTTTTTAAATTACCGAAGAGTTAAAATGAGATGTTTTATTCATAAATATCTTTATATAAGATCAAAATGAATTTAACGCAGACAATTTGCAGCAATTTCTTAACTTTTAAAAATTAAAGTATCTCCGCAATGCCTTTAATAAAAGGTTGGTAACGCACTTGGAACAGTTCTAAACACTCAAATCGACTACCAATTTTTGTATAGCGCGTCACCGTTTGTACCCCTTCGTCAGGTCCTATCGCCTGAATGAGAATTCCATTTTCAGCTAAAAGTTCTAAAAATTCCTTGGGTTCATCAAAACGTGATGGCCAAATAAGAATACGATCAAATGATCCTAAGCCTGTCACACTATGACTTCCATCAATCTGCCGTATAACAATATTTTCAATGCCTAAAGTTTGAAATTTTTGGCGTGCCAAATCAACCAGCGTTTTATAACGATCAATCGTTGTCACACGGTCACTCAGACATGCCATAAGAGCAGTACAAAAACCAGATCCTGTACCAATTTCTAAGACGCGATGCCTTTTTTTCAACGATAATGCCGAAAGAATTAAGAGTTGTTCTTCCAAACGTTCCATATATTCACCACACTCAAGGGGAATAACTTTATTATCATAAGCACTATTAAACCAAGGAGCAGCAACAAACTGTTGACGCGGAATTTTCTCTAATGCCGAAAAAAATCGCACGTCATCAATGCCTTTGCTACGCATTTTCAGTACAAGAGCGGCTAACTCCTCACGAAATTGTAAAATACCCTTTTGCCCCATAGTATCATTCAATCTCCAATGGAGGTGCACTTTTATCATACTGACAAACTGCTTCTTTTAAAATGGCAAAAACTTGCGTTTGCATATCATCACCTCTTGGCAATAAACGCATATTGTCTCTCCTTTCGTAAAATTAAGCAGTAATACAACGCATGCCTCCCATATAAGGTTGTAAAACATCTGGAACAACAATTGATCCATCAGCCTGCTGATAATTTTCAAGCACGGCAATAAGACAACGTCCAACAGCTGTACCAGAACCATTAAGGCTATGAACAAAATGTAATTTTTTATCGCTTTCTTTACGATAGCGCGCATTCATACGACGACCTTGGAAATCTCCACAAACTGAACAGCTAGAAATTTCACGATAACATTCTTGACCAGGAAGCCAAACCTCGATGTCATAGGTTTTACGCGCTGCAAACCCCATATCACCCGTAGAAAGAACCACTGTGCGAAAAGGCAAACAAAGCCGTTTTAATATATCTTCTGCACATTCCGTCATACGTTCTAATTCAATTAAAGACTGCTCTTCACTGGTAATCGAGACCATTTCAACTTTCCAAAATTGATGCTGACGCAACATACCACGCGTATCACGACCGGCTGCTCCCGCCTCTGAACGAAAACAGGGAGATAAGGCAGAAAATCGCAGTGGTAAATCTGATATTTCAAGAATTTCATCGTTGACCAAATTGGTTAATGGCACTTCTGCTGTAGAAATAAGCCATCGACCATCTGTTGTACGAAAAAGGTCTTCAGCAAATTTCGGCAATTGTGCTGCCCCGTAAACAATCTCATCACGAACAAGAAGAGGTATTGAGACTTCTGTATAACCATGCTCATTCACATGTACATCAAGCATAAATTGGCCTAATGCTCGTTCTAGCCGTGCTAACGCCCCTGAAAGTACTGTAAAACGTGTTCCAGACAAACGACTCGCTCGTTCAAAATTCATCTGCTTGAGATCTTGACCAAGATCAAAATGTTCCTTTGGTGTAAAATTAAATGTTGGAGGTGTACCAAAATGTCGAATGACGACATTATCACTTTCATCTTTACCTTCTGGAACATCATCTAATGGAATATTTGGCAGTGCTGAAAGAATTTTCTCAAGATTCTCCGTCAGCTGTTTTTCTTCCGCTGTTGCAGAGGAAAGAAAGGCTTTAATCTCTTCAACTTCAGCTCTAAAGCGTTCAGCCATTTGCTGATCAGATACCGCTAAAGCCTGTCCTATTTCCTTTGAAACAGCATTGCGACGTTCCTGGGCCAACTGCACCTTAGCAATATGCGACCGACGTGCAAGATCAAGTTGTATTAACCTTTCAGCTTGTGGCTCAAGACCTCTACTTACGAGTGCTTTATCTAATTTCTCAGGATTGTCACGAATCCACTTAATATCAAGCATAAAAATTCCTCATTTATATTGTTTTTATTTATTTCTTATCGCATAAGCTTATACACTGTTCTTAAGCGGATTTTCTTCTCTTTTCTATACTGTAAGCAATTAAAATTGAAATCTCGTAAAGTGCTATCGTTGGTAAAGCCACGGCAAACATCGTAAAAAAATCCGACGGCGTTATGATTGCCGCAATAATAAAAGAGAGCAAAATAGCCCATTTTCGTTTAGACACCAAATCATGAGACGTTAAAAATCTAACTTTTGTTAAAAGACTGATTATAAGAGGTAATTGAAAAATCAAACCAAAAATTAGGATAAACGATGTCATAAAGCCCAAATAATCAGAAATACGCACTATAAACTCTATTTTTAAATGAACATCTGGAAGAAATTGTTGAGAAAGGCTAAACCATAGTATTATTGGCGCTAATAGACCATAAACAAACGCTCCCCCAATACAAAATAAAATAGGCCCTCCAATGAGAAATGGTAAAAAAGCCATACGCTCATTTTTATAAAGCCCTGGTGCAATAAAACTATAAAACTGAAAAGCCGTATAGGGAAAAGATAAAATAATTCCCCCAAAAGCAGAAAGCTTCATCTTCGTTAAAAAAGTTTCCCATACTTGCGTTGATTGCAAACGAATACCCTCAGGATTACCCCCTGCTATTTTCATTGCCCACTGATATGGCCATAGTAAAAAATTTAAGATATAATCTTTAACAAAAAAACACATCATAAAAGCGATCATAAATGCAACCAAGGCAGCAATAATTCGCTGACGAAGTTCAATTAAATGTTCTAAAAATGGTACCGTATGGGCATCAACTTCATCTTTCTTAACATTCATGGCACATCTTCTCTATCTTTAGAAGGAATTTATACTGTCGTATCTTTATTGGTTACGTTTTGATCGCATTCCAAAATTTCTTTACCTTTTTCTGATTTATGGTGTGTTGCCTTAATATCCAAATTATCGTGGATATTTTCTAATGTATTTTGAATGGGATCAAAAGTCTCTGTCACCTTCTTGCTTGAATCGCTAATATTCGAACATGTTTTTTGCAAATCATCGAGCTCGATTTGTCTTATTGCATCATCAAACTGATGACGAAGTTCATTTGCCATTAAACACATATGAGCTCTTACCTTTGCTATTGTCTTTAATATTTTAGGTAAATCTTTCGGTCCAACGACAATGATGAGAACAAGTAAGATTACGACAAACTCTAGTCCATCAATCCCAAACATCTCTTAATTCAACTTTCTCATCAAAAAATAATGCACAATGATGATTGCGTTTTTTGTTACTGTTTTTTTGCAACAGATGTTTTTCTTTTTTTAGAAGCAGAAGAAGCCTTTCTGCGCGCTGTTGTACGTTTTACTGATAACGGCTGAGATTGTTGAGATTCTACATCAATTATTTGAGAAGTAGTCGCCATTTCAACTTTGTCCTTAATGCTGTCATCTTCTTCCTTCATATTTTTTTTGAAGGCTTTAATTCCCTTAGCAACATCGCCCATTAATTCAGAAATTTTACCGCGCCCAAAAAGCACAAAAATAAGCAATAAAATTATAATTAAATGCGTTGGTGAAAAAATATTACCCATTACTCTCTCTAACTTGATGCTTTTAAATTTAATTCATTTATTTATGCTTCCTCTGAAGAATGTATCAAATATAATATCTTAATTATATATTTTCTTCTTAACTTAAAAGCAATCACACGCTTTTTATTGCAAAAAAACTTTTTATCCTTTTACCCCTTTTTAGCGTATTATAACATCAACCATTCAAAAATGATAAACCGCTTCATACAAAATTCAAAAGGCTCAAAAACTTTTCTAAAGTAACTTCATCTGATCTCTTAGGTTACTCATCTTCCTGGAAACACTATAGCTCATGTCTTTCCTTTTAAACAATGTTGTACATATCATTACAAACATTTCCTCAAAATTACCCGTCGCTGATAAAGATCATACCATACTGTAAAAAATTTTTATGGTTTCAATTAAAAAAAATCAGAAAGAAAAGTCTCTACAAAACTTTCTTAACACATCATCAGTCTCTTCAAAAACTATCATCTTACGTACAACATTTATTCTTTGCGTTGGTAGGAATTTTATCATCCATTATTCCATATACAATACGAAATATGAGCCATCATCGCATTCAATTAAATATCTATCGTGTAAATAAAAACTATTAGCGGAAAGAGTAAAAATGCACTTTATGAACCAGCTCAAGTGCTAAGAGATATGGCAATACTGCTAAAAAATAAAAATGGGACCAGCTTGCGCCTTTATTCAGATACCTCTATATAACCAGCTCTCTGAGCCGCTGCATGTCCTAACTATTACAATTCTCCGGATCTTGGGCATGCGTTCTCATAATATCATGTGCTTAACCTATCTCAGTATTGAAAACAGAATGGGCATTAATGGAAAATTACATTCAATCAAAAGCATGGTATCGAAGCATAATCCATGTAAAAAGAATTTCTTATCCTTGTCTTTTCATAAGATTATCTCATAAAGCCGCTCGATAATACAGTGTTAGAGATAGATAAACCTGTTTACTTTAGTTAAAAATCCCTCATTTTATTGAGATCGCTTGCAGAGCACATATCACTTTTCAAAAGTTTTATTTTAGCATCATACACAATAACCAAGCCATTTAGCGTGTATATTGTAAAGCTTTGGCTCTGCTTAAACCAATGAGATTCATTCACACTTTTACAAAAATCTATCACTATAATACCAGTACTTTATTGCCCTATCCATAATTTTACGCTCGTTAAAAAACTGATAAATGTAACAATGTTTTTATCAAGCATTTGAAATTCTTTAATCTTTAAGCAAGCAAATTTATGAATGAATTTGAAAGATACCCTTCAATTTTTAACAAACTTCACTAATATCCTCGTTAATTGCTTGTCTTTTATCGTTTTCCTGAAAGAATCCGCGATCATAAGAAACTTCTCTTACAACATAACTATCTCTATTGAAATGTTTGCCCTCTTCCTATCTATTTTTCATATAAAAAAATTTAAAATCTTAACGATTAATCTCATAATATAAAATAGCCCAGTGGAATAAATGCTCTTATGCCATTAATATTTTTTCTATATGTGTATAATTTGGGAGTGAGAGCATTATTTAATTTCTACACGAGAATTTTTATGGATATCAATTCTATTATTCTATGCTAATAATCCGGTACAGTTATACATATGATAGAGTTTACTCCATGAATTATCGGCATATTTATCATGCTGGCAATTTTGCTGATGTTTTTAAACACATTATTGTCACTCGCATTGTAGAATATCTCAAACGCAAAGAAAAAGCTTTTCGCGTTATAGATACGCATGCTGGAATCGGTATTTATGACCTTTCTTCTCTAGAAGCATATAAAACAGGAGAGTGGCGCGAAGGTGTCCAACGACTTTTTTCAACTCCTATCCCAGAAGATTTAAGAACTCTCCTTTGTCCATGGTGTGATATCATTGATGCCCTCAATAAAGAGGAAAAAGAAATTGTATTTTATCCTGGATCTCCTGTTCTTATTCGTCAATTATTACGGAAACAAGATCGCCTCACCGCAATAGAATTGCACAATGAAGATTATCATATTTTAGCAAAAAACTTTGCAGGAGATTATCAGACAAAAGTTCTGCATTTAGATGGCTGGCTTTCCTTAAATGCTCATGTACCACCAAAAGAAAAACGTGGCTTTATCCTTGTTGACCCTCCCTTTGAAAAAGCTGGAGAATTTTCCCGCCTTATTGAGGGATTAACGAAATCCTATCGTCGCTTTTCTGGAGGGATCTACGCTTTATGGTATCCTGTTAAATATGACAAAGAAATTGAAAGTTTTCTTCACGCGCTTTATCAAACCGGAATTCCTAAGATTCTACAGCTTGAAATGCGTATCCGAAAAAGTTCAAATCCACCAACAATGAATGGAAGTGGTATGATTATTATTAACCCTCCCTACCTTTTGGAAGAAGAAATGAAAAAACTCAGCCCCTTTCTTATCAACCGTCTGGGACAAGATGAAAATGCCCAAATAACGCATAAGTGGCTTCAAAAAGAACATCTATTATGTTAGGTTTTTCTCTATATTTTCCTAAATCAAATATCATGTTGTAAGATACAAAGGCATTAAATGATAAAGTTCTTTGATTTTTGGGATAATATCAACATATTATAATGATAAGATGATAACGATCAGCGTGAATTAATTTCTTCCCTTTTAGAAAGTCTATCCTCTTAATCATCATGGATTTCCTATTCCAATCATTTTAATGGATAAATTAGGCACATTCATAAAGCTGTCTTAGAATAACAACTCTCATATTTTTTATGAAAGATCGGCTCTCTAAAATCATACTCTTATGCTATAAGATTATATTTATAAAAAAATTATAAAGACATAAATAATCATTATTTAATAAAAAAGAATATTTCATATATTAAACAAACAACATATTCTTAATAAACGGAATGGTCCTGAGAAATAATACAAATTGTCCGCAAAATGAAGGGGAAAAGCTTTCTTTTCTCTCTAATATTACATGGCATAATGCCAATCAAAGCAATGAGAAAAATCAATTCCAAGGTGTCAAAGTCATACAAGAGTTTGTTAGACACCTTCCGCATAAGCCAGGGGTTTACCGGATGATTGGTGAAAATGGTGATATTCTCTATGTTGGCAAAGCCCGTAATCTCAAAAAACGTGTTTCAAACTATACACGTGAACAAGGACACAATAATCGTATTACCCGCATGATTCGTGCAACATATCATATGGAATTTATCGTTACCCATACAGAAACAGAAGCACTCCTTTTAGAAGCCAATCTCATCAAAAGATTGCATCCACATTTTAATGTATTACTACGTGATGATAAAAGTTTCCCTTATATTATGATTACAGATGATCATCGAGTGCCTGCACTTTACAAACATCGTGGTGCGCGAACACGAAAGGCTCACTATTTTGGTCCTTTTGCTTCTGCTGGTGCAGTGACACAAACAGTTCATGTTTTACAACGCGCCTTTTTATTACGAACCTGTACTGATTCAGTTTTTGAAAATCGTACACGCCCCTGTTTGCTTTATCAAATTAAGCGATGTTCTGCACCTTGTACCCATGAAATTAGTGACAGTGATTATAAAGAACTGGTGAATGGAGCAAAAGCGTTTCTTTCTGGAAAAGATCAATCTGTTAAAAACGATATGGTTCAAGCTATGCATAAAGCCGCAGAAAATCTTGATTTTGAACAAGCAGCTTCCTATCGTGACCGCTTATCAGCCCTTTCTCATATACAAAGCCATCAAGGTATTAATCCTCAAACGATAAAAGAAGCGGATGTATTTGCAATTGCGCAAAAAGAAGGAATAACCTGTATTCAAGTGTTCTTTTTTCGCATGGGGCAAAATTGGGGAAACCGCGCCTATTTTCCTAAAGCAGATCCCTCTTTTTCCCGTACTGAAATTTTAGCGAGTTTTCTTGCCCAATTTTACGATGATAAACCACTTCCAAAAAGCATCCTTTTATCTGAAGAAATTGAAGAAAAGATACTTCTTATAGAAGCGTTGAGTCTCAAAGCAAATCACAAAGTGTCCCTCTCTTTACCCAAACAAGGTGAACGGAAAACTCTTGTTAATCATGCCTATCTCAATGCTCATGAAGCACTTGAACATAAGCTTTCTGAAACAGCCACTCATACAAAATTGCTTCAAGGTCTTGCTAAAACATTCAAACTACCTTTTCCTCCACGCCGGATAGAAGTCTATGACAATTCTCATATCATGGGAACAAATGCTGTAGGAGCTATGATTGTTGCTGGTCAAATGGGATTTGTTAAAAATCAATATCGCAAATTCAACATTCGCTCAGCAGATATCACACCTGGCGATGATTTTGGCATGATGAAAGAAGTAATTAAGCGAAGATTTTCACGCCTTATCAAAGAACATGATCAGCCAAATAAAAGTCCTGACATAAAAGATGATGATCTTTTTCCCATTTGGCCTGATCTTATCTTAATCGATGGTGGTGAAGGACAAATCAACAGCGTACATGCAATACTTTCTGAATTACAATTAAATGACCTCTTCACAGTTGTTGGAATCGCCAAAGGTGTTGACCGTCATGCGGGACGTGAACGATTTTTTATAAAAGGTATCCCCTCCTTTACACTTCCTCCACGTGATCCTATCCTCTATTTTTTGCAACGTCTGCGTGATGAAGCACACCGTTTTGCGATTGGAGCTCATAGGATAAAACGAAAAAAAGCAACATTCACAAACCCACTTGATGAAATCGAAAATATCGGTCCGACGAGAAAGCGTGCGTTGCTTCATCATTTTGGAAGTGCCAAAGCTGTTGCTAGTGCCTCACTTGAAGATTTAAAAAAAGTTACAGGAATCTCTATGACAATTGCACAAAAAATTCATAACCATTTTCATGAAAAATAGGCTTGTTTCATAACCTTCGCCTTGTTACGTTTAGGAAATATATTCTCTTTCACAAGAATTAAAAATGGCTCCATGAAAAATCATACTTTTTCTTTTCCAAATATTTTGACTTATGCACGAATTGTTGCCGTTCCAATGGTTGTTGCATGCTTTTTTTTAGAAGGGCGACTACAATCAAGTGATATCACTCGCTGGATTGCTGTTTCCATTTTTATTGTTGCATCCATTACTGACTTTCTTGATGGTTACCTTGCTCGTATTTGGGAACAAACATCCAATATTGGTCGCATGTTAGATCCAATTGCAGATAAACTTCTCGTCTCTGCCTGTTTGCTCTTGCTTGCTGCAGACAGTACTATCGCTGGGTGGACACTATGGGCAGCTATTATCATTCTTTGCAGAGAAATTCTTGTATCAGGATTACGTGAATATTTGGCTGAGTTAAAAGTGAGTGTTCCTGTCTCTCGTCTTGCAAAATGGAAAACTTTTGTCCAGATGATCGCTATTGTATTTCTTTTAGCTGGACCAGCCGGTAATAAAATTTTCCCTTACACAGTAGAGTTTGGCATTACTATGCTGTGGATTTCTGCCCTCCTTACATTGTGGACAGGATGGGATTATTTTCGTGCAGGTTTAAAACACGTTATCCTATGAATAGTATGGGGATTTATAATGACAATTTATCTTTTTGCACTTAAATAAGAGATGCGAATAGCATAAGATTGATTGATTTTAAATCTATTAATGATAAATCAATAAAGTTCTTTTTTGCACATTACAAGTAAGGGTGGAATGTAGATAAAAACTCTTTAAAAATTGATATTCTCACAAAAGAAGTTGTAATATTAAAAGCTAAAAAAAACGATTAACGCTCCCTATGCTTCCCCAAAAGTCTATAATCTTATAAGCAAAAAACCGAAATATTGTGTTTCGGTTTTTTGCTTTCTATATACGCTTTATTATTATAAAAGCTTTATTAACCAACAATTTCTACCTCAGAAAACCAAAAGGCGATTTCTGTTTTTGCCGTGTCAGCACTATCGGATCCATGGACAGAATTTTCGCCAATCGATAAAGCATGAACCTTACGAATTGTCCCTTCTTCTGCATCACTAGGATTCGTCGCCCCCATTACTTCACGGTTTTTAGCTATTGCATTTTCGCCTTCCAAAACTTGTACAACGGTTGGACCAGAAGACATGAATTCAACCAATTCACTAAAAAAAGGGCGTTCTTTATGAACAGCATAAAAATTTTCAGCCTCACGTTTGCTCATCCAGACACGTTTAGACGCAATAACACACAAACCCGCATCCTCAAGCATTTTAGTAATTGCGCCAGTCAAATTACGACGGGTTGCATCTGGTTTAATCATCGAAAAAGTACGCTCTAAAGCCATTTAACCACCTTTATTTCATTTATAATATTCTCTAGCCATTTCTATAGCGAGCAAGGAGCTCTTTGCCAAGTGACTCTGCAAAAATCTACACAAATTCTCAAAAATATAGAATGAATTATAAAGAAAACTTTAACAGAAATACCTGTAATTGCTTATCCCATCATAAAGATGTGCTACCGACTCTCAATAAATATTGAACCTTCTTACATAATCTTAAATGCCTCTCATCAAATTTATCATTGAAGCAATAAAACGTCATAAGAAAATCCTAACGTGCAAAATATATACCTTTTGAAAGCCTTCTTCTTTAAAGAGGACGAACCTAGACACTTCGATCTAGGTTTGAAAATCCTTCTACGCACATTGAGATCAATCAAAAAATAACCATATAATTAGAAACTATAGCGTACACCTAAAATACCCTGAAGGGACTGTTTTGTTTTACGTCCTTTAATATAATGTGCCTCACCATATAACTTTAACTTCTCACTCACCAAACTGCTCAAACCTACTCCTAACTTACCTGCATTCCCCGATAAGTCTGTGGTAAATGAATGCCGTTGATTAATCAATGTATGGTTGTCATCTTTATTCTCACGCAACCATGCTGCTGTAATATACGCAACTGATGAGGAATCCATGCGAGATCCAAATTCATATCCCAAAGACAAGCCAACCTCACTGCGTAATGAAGTGAATGGACGCATGTCACCCATCATGTCATTCGATAATTTGATTTCTTTACCCTCAACTTGCAACCATGTAAATTGTCCATAAGGCTGCAACCAACTGCTCTTTGACGTCTGAACTCGATAACCTGCTTCAAAGGAAGTGCCCACCACCCATTGCCTATAACTTCCTTCAATTGCTAAACCATTCGTTGAAACTGCCTTTAGAGTATTCTGATAATGATTGTATTTTAAAATACCATCTAAATACCATCCACTATGATCCAAATAAGTGACATAAGCACCAATGCCATAAGTATTGATACCACTCATACCACCCCGTGCATGCGCAATGCGTGCGCGGTCATAACTGCCAAAACCACCTATATAAAATTCTCCATTTTCCCACTCGCTTAAACTATTGACCCCTAAAACAATACCTGTCTGATCCAACTTAAAATCTATATGCTCTGTAGCAATACTCTCTTTAGACTTGATCGCATAGCTCCATAAAGCTGCATGCTTTTTACTTTTATCTAGAATTCCTCTGCCCGCACGCACGGTTTGCATTTCATTGTGAAACACCATCGCTGGAGCCACAGACATAGACAATACCGCATCTGTAGAAGGCGTTGTTAAAAAATGAGAAACTGAAAGTGCCTCTCTCAATTGTGGAGAAGGTTGTTCTTTATGAACTGGACGCAAAATCATTTGATCAGCTAAAGATTGGAAAGATTCTGAAACAGCAATTTTTTGTTTTCCATCAGAAAGATGAAGAGGACTTGCTGGAGGAGACTTCACATGAGTCCGATTTTCTTCAAAGGAAGATACCGAAACACTAGAGACATTTTGTGTTTCTCTTAAATGACGTGGAGGTCGTGGTTTAGCTGGTTGTTTTGCAGTAGGTTTACGAGAGCCGGTATTTTTTCCTCTAGAAGAAGCACCTTGATCAGACAATACAAGAGGAATCTTCGTTTTCTTGTTTACACACTGTGTTTCAGTATTCGAACGTGTCGTACCTTCAGAGGCTGAACTTAAATACCAAATTGTAGAATAACCACTAGAATCAGCACACCTTTCTCTCTTTCGTAAAACATACTGATAGGCTCCACCATCGACAGCAGTAATGTCCGTACCCGAAAGATCTTCCAGAGTAAACCTAGCACCTCCAACTTTATCAGTAACTAAATTAATCTCTGTGGCCCAACCATTTTTCTGTGAGAGAAAACCTGTAATTTCACGACCAGAATCTGCAACGCTTATTTTGTGATTACCTGCGCCCTCATCAATCGACAAGTAATCACTCGAATCCCCCATAGCACTAATATTAAATCGAAAATGTAAATTCCCTGAAAGTTTCTCAACATGAAGTGAAATATGTCGTGGATCATACGGGATAGAAGTAAAAATAACAGTCCCATCTTGCCCCCCTAAATCTTCAATTTCAATCTGAGGTTTTTCTCCTATATTTCGTTCACCAACCTCAAATATTGTTTCTTCAGCTCTTCTTTCTATAGGAATTTTTTTCTTAGTCGTATGATTTGTCCTATCACCAGCAAATAAATAAAGTTCTCCGTGATCATTGACCCTTACTTCTCCAAGGACATCTTGTATCCCAACATGGAGCCACGATTTAGCAGAGCTGTTAATAGTCAGACCATCCACAAACCCTTGAGGGTATACGACTTGAATAGCGTGATCTTTCAAAGTAGTAGCATAAGATTCTCCTAACGCTAAGACGTGCTGTCTCCCATTTCCAGAGACCTCAGCATATATTGATTTCCCCCCCTCCTTTCTTTCTCCCGAGTAAAGATTTTGTTCTCCGTTATTTCCCACTTTCGTATTCCAAACCCACGCTCCATCATACACATTCTGCTGTCCCACTGCCCCTCCACCACCAGAAACTGTGGAATTATATGCACTACTTTTTCTCTCCTCGCTTGTAAGATCAAGACCTTTTTCTTCATGAACAAACTGCTTACCACCAAGGATTTTAGCATCTATTGCATTTCCTCCGCGTGTAACTATTTGCATCCCTCCTTTTTCAATAGTAGAATCTATAGAAGTTGCTCCATTTTCAACAATCTCAACACTGCCATCTCTAATTTTACTCTTACTCCTAGGCAAATTATTTGTAATCAGTGCTGAACCTTTTGGTATCTCTGCTCCATTTCCTACATGTTCTACTATTGTTAACTCTCCATTCCTGCTTTCAACTGCACTTGCAACTTGTACAAGACAACTACTGATCATCAATACTGAGAAACTTAACTTATGTTTATACTGCATTATCGACACTCCACTCTCAATTATTTAGAAAAATATCCCACGGCTACGTAGGTAACTCGCCCTAGATTGTATCGTAATGTGTTTTATTTATGTTTAAAAACACTTTTAAAGTGTATTTTTTAACATAAACAACTTTAAGTTATTTCTTTATGAGCAGTTAGAAAGTTCTAACTTAAGGCAGAAAATATGAATAAAATTCAAATTGTTAACTTGAGTTCAAGGAACAATTTGCAATATTTGAAGTTAGATGAAAAAAATGCTCGTGCCTAACGAGATCACGTCCTTCACGGAACACAGAACGCCATTGGGTTGTACATTCACGCGCTTGTTTTAAAGAGACACCTCTCAACGCACCCAAACCTATTTTGCGACGTCATCCATGAATGGGTATACCGGTAAAGCCATTGAGCCCCCAATCTTTACGCTTATGAAGAAGCGAGCCGATATCATCATACACTTTGTCATCCCAATGTTGTGACAGCCCTTGACACTAGAGACGATTCATAAGAGACATTTTTACTCCTTTCTTGTATAGTTTTTATCTACACGTTCATCCTGCTTGTGATGTGCCAAGTAATAATTTTGATTGATTCAACATAAACCGATTTGGAATAAGAGAATCCTATGATACTCGGGACTCTCATTCAACATGCATAGAAATGAATTATTATTATAAATTCAGTATGTTGCCTTCAAAGGCGAGTATAAAGATATCCTTACTGTTTGAGAAGATCTCTACACTCTCGAGAAGACAAAATCGAGCGTTATCTGTTTAATCTTGCAAAGCAATTACATTTGTAAAATTAATCAGCCGTGCACATACATATTTAGAAACTATAGCGTAATCCTAAAATACCTTGAAGAGCATTCTTAATCTTATGTCCTTTTAGATAATGTGCTTCCGCATAAAGTGTTAGTTTATCATTGACCGTACCGTTTAAACCAATTCCCAATTTACCCGCACTACCTGATAAATCTGTAATAAATTTATACTGGTTATTAATTGTCGTATAATTATTATTTATATTCTCACGCAACCAAGCTGCCATAATGTAAGCTGTTAATGAAGTTTCTGAATTCACAAAAAATTCATGCCCTGCAGTTAATCCAACTTCACTGCGGAATGAAGTTAATGGGCTTAGATCACCTATCATTCCATTGGAAAGTTTTATTTTTTTACCTTCAACCTGCAAACCTGTTAGCTTGATATAAGGCTGCATCCAAGTATTCTGTGCCGGTTCAAAATAACAACCAATCTCAAATGATCCACCTATCGCCCACTGATTGTAATGACTTTGAATAGCTAAATTATTCGTTGAGATGGCTTTCAAATTATCTCGGTAATAATTATATTTCAAAACACCATCCATATACCATCCACGATGATCAAAATAAGTTGCGTAAGTTCCAATACTATAGGAGCTCAAATCGCTGTCACCACCTCGTGCATGAGAAATACGTGCTTGATCATAACTACCGAAACCACCGACATACAACTCTCCATGCCTTAATTCATTCAACTGATCAGCACCAAAGACTAAACCTGTTTGCCCAAGCTTAAAGTGTGTATGGCCTGTCGCAACACGTTCTCTGCTCTTAATCCCATAAGTCCATAGTTCGATATCTTTCTTATTTCTGTCCCAAATTTTTCTACCATTCCGTACAATTTGCAACTCATTGTTAAAAATAAGTCCAGGAACTACGGACAATGTTAACACTGCATCTGTAGAGGGAGTTGTTGATGTTTCACCAGGGAAAAAAGGATTTTTCGGATCTGGAATAGAGGTTTCTGGTCCACTGAGACGATCTGCCGATAAAAACCAAACTTTTCCATTTTCATCCTTTCTTTCTTTCAAATCATACATATAAGTTCCACCATCAATGGCGTTAATTTTGTCACCCTTAAGATCTGTTAGTGTAAAATGCGCTCCACCACTTTTATCCGTAATTAAATCACGCTTATTTGAAAAAGGATCCGTGATTTCAACTCCAGAATCAGCAACACTTATTGTATGTCTTCCAGAGCCTTTCTCAACCAAGAGATAATCACCACGATTATGGGCAATCGTCGTATTGAACGCGAAATGTAAATTTCCTGAAAGATTATTCACATGAAGCTGAGAATAATATGGATCAGAACCTGTAAACGAAAAAATAACACTCCCTTCACCACTTAATTTTTGTATCAAAGAACTTTTTCCATCAAACTCATCAGTAATAGAGTACAGTTTTGTATCTTTTCCATTTAAAATAATATCTTCTACTGTGGTACGATGTTGATCATTCCCAGCATAAAGATGAATCTGCCCAGAATGGTTTACCTGTGTCTTGCCTTCTAATGTTGCTCCAGCATGCACCCATGATTTTGTTTGATCATTCATTGTTAGATTTTTTACAGATCCATCAGTATATATTTCCTGAATAGCACTCTCATTTAAAGTGACTCCAATAGCCTGACCGCCTTTTAAGATACGTTGTTTACCACCACCAAAAACTTCTGTGTCAAATGCAAAACCACCATTTTTCGCACTTTGAGATTTTTTGCCAACCTCTTGGACACCCCCTCGCATAACTTTCGTATTCCAAACTTTTCCGCCATCATATACTTTTTGTTGGCCTAGAGTTTCATCTTGACCATAAATGACAGTATGAGAAGCACTACTCCCTTTAACCTCTCCTCCAATATCCCCCTCGCCGAAAACAAGCTGCTCGCCACCATAAACTTTAGTCCCCTCTACTTTTCCTCCATTTCCAACACTTTGGTGCCCGCCTTCTTCAACAACAGCATTTTTCGAAAAACCTTGTTTCCCCTTTAAAGCCTGAACATTTTCAATTCCACCATGTTCAATTTTACTATTCTCACTGAGCCCTCCTGCATACACATAAAGCTCTGCACCATTCCTTACTGTGTTATTAATGGATCGCCCTGGACTATCACTCTCACCATCATTTGAAATGTATGCTTTACCTTCATTATCAAGGACATAATTTTCTAACATTGCCCCATCTTTAATAAAGATAAGTTCAGGTTTTTTAAGAAACGCAATATTTTGTTCTTGTGCATTATATCCAACATTGTCACGATGACTGCTGCCAAGCTCTTGTTGAATCGCAAACACTCTAACGCCCTTATCCTCAACAAAATCGCTAGGCTTTTTTAAAAAATCTAATTCATTGCGCGTTCTTATCATGGCATCATTAGAGGCTCCAAGTATGCATCTACCTGTTTTCATATCCTCATTGTATTGATCTTGAAATACTTTATCATTTTCATAACTTGAAGATTGACAAAAAAGTGCTGTATCACCCTCATTTGCAGCAGCAGCTTGCACAAAACAGCTGCTCAACATGAGTATCCAACAATGTCGTTTCCATTTATATTGTAGAGCCATATCCTCCCCCCTTCACGCCTGCATAGACACTAAACGTAATTAGCTCTACAAAACATATTTTCAACCTTAGATTGTAAACAATCCTTCTTAAAAATCCTCCTTATCTCGTAAAAAACTGTTCTTTACAGTTTTTTTAATACTTTTTTGATCAAGAATATAAGGGCGTTTTTATAGTGCTTCTTTAGCATTTTCTCGGAGTTTTCTTATCAAAGAAAAAAGCAATGCATAATAAAGTATATAAGGGTATACAGCTTATCATGAAAAGCGTACCTGCATGCTCTGAAAAATTGTTCTATGAGCTTTCATTAAAGACCTTTAAAAACAATCATACATTTAAAGATAACTAAAAAATAACCATATAATTAAAAACTATAGCGTACACCTAAAATACCCTGAAGGGACTGTTTTGTTTTACGTCCTTTAATATAATGTGCCTCACCATATAACTTTAACTTCTCACTCACCAAACTGCTCAAACCTACTCCTAACTTACCTGCATTCCCCGATAAGTCTGTGGTAAATGAATGCCGTTGATTAATCAATGTATGGTTGTCATCTTTATTCTCACGCAACCATGCTGCTGTAATATACGCAACTGATGAGGAATCCATGCGAGATCCAAATTCATATCCCAAAGACAAGCCAACCTCACTGCGTAATGAAGTGAATGGACGCATGTCACCCATCATGTCATTCGATAATTTGATTTCTTTACCCTCAACTTGCAACCATGTAAATTGTCCATAAGGCTGCAACCAACTGCTCTTTGACGTCTGAACTCGATAACCTGCTTCAAAGGAAGTGCCCACCGCCCATTGCCTATAACTTCCTTCAATTGCTAAACCATTCGTTGAAACTGCCTTTAGAGTATTTTGATAATGATTATATTTTAAAATACCATCTAAATACCATCCACTATGATCCAAATAAGTGACATAAGCGCCAATACCATAAGTATTGATACCACTCATACCACCCCGTGCATGCGCAATGCGTGCGCGGTCATAACTACCAAAACCACCTATATAAAACTCTCCATTTTCCCACTCGCTTAAACTATTGATCCCTAAAACAATACCTGTCTGATCCAACTTAAAATCTATATGCTCTGTAGCAATACTCTCTTTAGACTTGATCGCATAGGTCCATAAAGCTGCATTCTTTTTACTTTTATCTAGAATTCCTCTGCCCGCACGCACGGTTTGCATTTCATTGTGAAACACCATCGCTGGAGCAACAGACATAGACAATACCGCATCTGTAGAAGGCGTTGTTAAAAACTGAGAAACTGAAAGTGCCTCTCTCAATTGTGGAGAAGATTGTTCTGTATCAACTGAACGCAAAATCATTTGATCGGCTAAAGATTGAGAAGATTCTGAAACAGCAGTTTGTTGTTTTCTATCTGAAAAATGAAGAGAACTTTCTGGATATGCCCCTTCAATAACTTGACTTCCAAGAGTTAAAACAGTCAGAGATACAGAAGCTGGAGATTTTTGCCTTAATTTTTGGCGGTTTTTTCTTCGATGTGGCAATTTAATAGCATGCTCTTGTGATGCTGCAATCGTTGAAAGAAAAGAAACCTGTTGATTTTGATTTAAATGCCGCGCAGACCTGCTCCTACTACGTGGCAAACTATTGAGAAATGAAACATTATCAATAAATACTGCAGATAAATACCAAACCTTTTCACCCTCAGCCTCATCAATTCTCTGTTTTAAACCATACGTATAGGTTCCGCCATCAATGGTTTTAATATTTGCACCAGAAAAGCTTCTCAGGGTAAAATGTGCTCCTCCACTTTGATCAACAATTAAATCAAGTTCTGTTGAAGAAGGATCAACAATTTCAATACCGGAATCTACAATACTTATTGTGTGAGAACCACGGCCATTCTTGATAAAGAGATAATCACCCTCTCCTTCTGCAAGGCTGACATTAAAATCGAAATGTAGACTCCCAAAAAGATTATCAATATAAAGCTTAGAGTAATGTAAATCGGATTCTGTAGAAGTAAAAATAATATTTCCCACACCGCTTAGCTTCTTGATATAGGTTTCTGTATTTCCGTATCCAGTAGAAATAGAGTATAATTTAGCGTTTTCTCCCTCTAAATTAATATCGTCTACTGTTGTCTGATAATTGTTATATTCAGTATAAAAACTATTATTTCCAGCATAAAGATGGACTTGCCCCAAATCATGAATCTTTATTTTTCCTTCCAACATCGCACCAGCAAAAACCCATGAATTGGCTCCTTCTTTAATTGTTAGATTTTTTACAATGCTACCAGAATGAACTTCTTGGGCAGCATGGCGGTGTAAAGTCACAATATCCGCCTCTCCCCCTGTTAATACCCGCTGTACCCCACCCGCGAAAACCTCAGTATTCACGGCTAATCCACCACTCTTTTGTATAAAATCATCATCATCTGCGAACCATCTAGCAAGAGTTTGTATTCCTCCTCTCATCACTTTTGTCTCCATAGCCATCCCACCATCATATACATTCTGCTGTCCCGGCGTGTCACCTTGACCATAAAGTGTCGTGTTATAAGCGCTGCTCCCCACAATTCCACCATTTACATAACCATCTCCGAAAACAAGCTGCTCCCCACCATAAATTTCAGCTCTCAATGCAGATCCTCCTCCCTCCACTCTTTGTTTTCCACCCTCGTAAATAATCGTAAGTTCTGAGATCCCCTGTTCCCCTACAATCTCTGAACCACCATTTTCAATTGTTGTATTCTTACTAAAACCACCAGTCTCAACATAGAGTGTTGCAGTTTCTGGAACTGTATTATTAATGGATAATTTAAAATCATCCATTTCTCCATCACCAGCAATATAAACTATGCTATTGTCACCGAGTATGGAGTTTTGCAAAATTTTTTCACCTGTAGCAGTAATGAAATCCTCTGCATAAAAACTGAAATCACCTGTATCAAAATTGGCTATAGAATCTTCCGAAGGAGAACTATACTTTTCTTGCTCAAAAGATTTATCTATAGGCAACTCCGTATGAGATGGAGGAAAGATAGGAGTAGAAATTTTTTCCGATGTAGATGGTGTCGATAAAGACCAAATCTTTCCACCGTTATGATTTCTTTTCTTGAGAGCGTACATGTAGACTCCATTATCAACAGTAGCTATCTCCTCACCCAAAAAATCTATCAGAGTAAAATGCGCATTTCCGCTTTGATCATGAATTAAATCAAGCTCCAAAACTAAGTTCTGATTTTGTAGAAGAGAATTGGTCATTTCAACACCAGAATCGATAACGCTTATAGTGTGATGACCTGCTCCTTTTTTTATAAGAAGATAATCACCGCGCTGTTCTGCAAAATTAGTATTAAACCTAAAATGTAAATTACCTGAAAGATTACCAACCTCAAGTTTAGAATAATGTGGATTAAACACGGTAGAAGTAAAAATAACGCGTCCATTCCCGCTTAAATCCTCAATCAAAGAGCTTTCACCATCCATCTTGGAAGCAATAGAGTATAATGTGGTATCTTTGCCATTTAAAACAATCTTTTCTACTTCAGTACGAGATCGCTCAGCACCAGCATAAAGATAAATTCGTCCAGAATCATGAATAATGGTGTTTCCTTCTAATGTTGCACCAGAATGTAACCACGATTGTGCTTGATCCTTCATCGTTAAATCTTTTACATAGCCCCCTAAATCTATTGCTTGGAAAGCATTTCCTTGTAAGAGAACACCAATCGCGATTCCTCCCGCTAAAACGTGTTGTTCTCCACCAGAAAAGATCTTCGTATCAAATGCAAAACTGCTATAATGGTCTAGATCTTCTTCCACAAAAAGATTTTGTCCCCCTCCTTCCATGATCTTTGTGCTAAAAACCTCTCCATCATCATACACATTCTGGTATCCTAGCACTCCATTTTTACCAGAAACGACAGTGTCATAAGCGCTACTCCTTACCATCTCACCTTTGATATCAGACTTTCCTGAAACAAACTGCTCACCACCGTAAATTTTAGCCCCTTCAGCTTTCCCCCCATCTTCAACCTTTTGCTTTCCCCCTCTCTTAACTGTGCTATCCTGTGAAAGACCCTGCGTTCTGATAAGCTCAGTACCGCCTCTTTGAATTGTCGTATACAAACTAAAACCACCGTTATAAATGGAGAGCTTTCCACCATCTTTAACTATATTACTAATTGAAGTTTCTCCATTGCTATCAACTTTCTCACTGTTACTATTGAAGCTAGGATCAGCAATCGTAACAATCATTCCCTTTTCAATTGTGCGTTCTGTGAGATCATTTGATAATGAAGCCATAGCAGATGGTTGCAAGCTAAAATCAGAAAATAAAGAGGTATTTGTCTCATCAAGGGCATAATTCGCATCTAAATACCAAATTTTACCATTGCTCTCATTTTTTCTCTGTTTCAAACTGTACATGTAGGTTCCGGCATCAATAGCTCTGATTTTTTCACCAAAAGTGTTTGTTAGAGTAAAATGAGCGTTTCCACTATGATCGGAAATTAATTTAAGCTTTTTGTGGGAAGGGGCTGTAACCTCACCTCCAGAATCAATAATACTGACTGTATGATAACCTGAACCACTTTCTTTAATGAC
The DNA here is from genome assembly GCF_042194715.1 of Bartonella sp. CM120XJJH. Taxonomy (NCBI): domain Bacteria; kingdom Pseudomonadati; phylum Pseudomonadota; class Alphaproteobacteria; order Hyphomicrobiales; family Bartonellaceae; genus Bartonella; species Bartonella sp. CM120XJJH. Next base: position 68,470 of record NZ_JBHINE010000006.1, read on the forward strand.
AAGATAATCACTAAGATGCTTGGCGAAGTTTACATTAAAATCAAAATGTAAAGAACCTGATAGATCATCAATATTAAGCTTAGAGTAATGCTTATCAGCTCCAGAAGACGTAAAAATAACCCTGCCACTTCCAGTTACATTCTGGATATTAACCTGAGATTTTTTGCCATTATCTTCAACAGCAATAATGTATAGCTTGGCATCTTCTCCATTTAAAATAAGCTTTTCTACTTCCGTAACCGCTTCACCATTCCCAGCATAAAGATAGAGGGTGCCAAAATCATTAACATTTGTATCCTTATCTAATATTGCACCAGCAAAAACCCATGATTGTGCTTGATGATTAATTGTTAGATTATCCGCGTATCCAGAATCATATATCTTCTGAGTAGCTCTATCATATAAAGTAACTTCGCTTGCATTCCCTCCTGCTAAGATATTCTGCGCACCATTTTTAAAAAGTTCGGTACTAAGTGCAAAAGCCCCCTCATTGATTGTAAAATCCTCATTTTCTATACCAGCTGTATCAGTGTCTCCTAAGAATCCATTATTAAAATTCTCTTTACCATCAAGATTCTGGATACCTCCTTTCATAACCTTTGTGTCAATAGCCATCCCCCCACTATAGACACTTTGTATTCCTAGCATTCCATCTTCAGCATAAATTTCGGTGTTATAAGCACTACTTTCTTTATCTTTACGTGACAAACCATCTCCCAAGATTCCCTTACCAAAAATAATCTGATCACCACCATAAATTTTAGTACCTTCTGAATTTGCACCACTCTCAACAATTTGTTTACCACCTTTTTTAACAGTGGCATATTCTGAAATGCTCAGGTTTTGTACAAACTCAATCCCACCACTCTCAATTGTCGTATCCCTGCTAACACTTGCTGCATCAATATAGAGTTTTCCACCTTCTTGAACCGTATTATTGATGGAATAGCCTGCATCTTCATAATTAAAGCTATTTACTTCAGAATTTTCAGAGTCACGGTCCGTAATATAGACAGTAGCACCATCACTTATTATTGAATTTGTGAGTACTTCAAAGAATAGGTTTTCTAATCTCTTCCTTTCCTCCTCTGAAAACGTCCTTCCTTCTACTATCTGTTTATTCTCTATCCTTTTTGATCCCCCCCTTTTTTCTTTTAATCCCCTCACTTCCGATAACAACTTTCTTGTCTCTTCTAGATGTTCACTGATACTTACTGGAATGAATAACTTTTCTCTTGGTATCGCCCCTCCATCTGCACTCGCAATCTTGATAAAAAAACCACTGGTCATTAATGCATAAAAACTTAATTTAAATTTGCGCTGCATTATTCGCACTCCATAATTTCAAATTTAAATTTCCCCATTTAGAAAAAAGTGCATAGACCAAAACAACATAATGTAATTGCTCAACCTCATGTCTTTTAAGATAACAAAGCATTCGATGGATTAAGCTCTGACAGATCAAATATACACCATGTGTTTTAAAATCCATACGCAACTAAAAGATTTAATTTGCTTTAGATACACTTTAAAAGTGTTGTAATTACATCCATGAAAAATTTTTTAATCTTTTGAGACACTAAACACTGATCTGCGAATAAGGTTGATTCTTTAATGGATAAAAATGGCATCAAGCTTTAAAGGAAACAGCAATGTGAATGAGAGCTGCATTTATGCCCATCTATTGCCATATGCTACAGCATTTAAAGCAGTGTCTTTATTTTATTCAATTTGGATAATATATAGAATACTTCTTCATACTCATCATCCATAATCTTTGTTCTAATATATAACGAAGTGTCATAATATTGACTCGACACTGATTTGAAATTTCTATAGTTATAGTCAGTTAACTCGTCATTTGATTTGTCATATACTGAAAGGGACATTCTATTCATGTCTATAAACTCAGAAATGAAAGCTACAAGCAACAGAAACTCCCCTCGTCGGATCTTATTTGCAAGCCTTATTGGCCCAACAATTGAATTCTTTGATTTCTATGTCTTTGGCACTGCCGCAGCTCTTATATTTCCTCATGTGTTTTTTCCAACACAAAATGATCAGACTGCCATTTTACAATCTTTCCTAATATTTGGAGCAGCCTTTTTTGCCCGCCCTTTTGGATCAGTTGTTTTTGGGCATTTTGGAGATAAAATTGGAAGAAAAGCGACACTTATCGCTTCTCTTCTCACAATGGGTCTCTCAACAGTCATTATTGGTTTTCTTCCCACTTATGAAATAGCTGGGTGGTTTGCCCCTTTCCTCTTAACCTTGTGCCGTATTGGACAGGGAATTGGATTAGGAGGAGAATGGGGAGGAGCTGTTCTGCTCGCAACAGAAAATGCCCCTCCAGAAAAGCGCGGCTGGTATGCGATGTTCCCCCAATTAGGCGTTTCAATAGGTTTGTTTTTATCTATTGCTGTTTATTTAGGTCTGTTGCATTTCCTTGATCGTGCAGAACTTTTAGCCTGGGGATGGCGTATTCCTTTTATTGCTTCAGTTGTTTTTATGATTATAGGATTATGGGTCCGTCTTTCAATCAATGAAACTGTTCAATTCAAAAAAACTCTTGAAAGCAAAGAGCATGTCAAAGTTCCTATCATAGATGTCTTTTTAAAATGTCCACGAATCCTATTTCTTGGAATCTTTTCTGGTATGGCAACTTTTGTTTTGTTTTACTTGGTTACTACATATTTATTAAGCTATTCAACAAACCATTTGCAATTGCCATTTCATCAAGCTCTTCAAATCGAAATTGTCGGTGCTATTTTTTGTGGGATTTTTACTGTCATCACTGGAAGACTCGCTGACCGTATTAGACGTAGAACTTTGATGATTTTGATTACAATCATCACCGGTATTTATTCTTTCGCAATTCCTTATTTCTTAGATTCTGGAGTTATAGGGGTCCTTGCAATGTCTGTTATTGGTTTGTCTCTCATGGGAATGATATACAGTCCTCTTGGTGCTGTTTTGGCTTCACCATACCCAACAGCAATTCGATATACCGGTTCTTCTATCACTTTCAATTTATCTGCTATCATAGGAGCATCTCTCGCTCCTTATATTGCAGAATATCTGGTGCAACATTTCGATACATCTTATATCGGTTATTATTTGCTTCTTGCTTCTTTTATTTCACTGATTTGCTTCGTCGGATTTACAGATGATGAAATATCCAACTAAAATATAATAACGAAAAGTAAAATAAGGACTGGCGGCAAAAATGCTGCCAGTTTCGTTTTTAAAGACAGGGGTTGCGGTATTTTCCACCACAATATTCCCGCGAACAAGGCACTCAAAAAGAAAAATAAAAAATCTGCAATATTACTCATATAAGCAACAGCAAACATTTCTGATAAGATATGCGTTGTCCCCAACCACGAAACGCAAAAGAAGGCCAACATCACAGCCCATAAAACAAGCAAAATTCGATCAATAATCATCATCATTATGGCGTTTCGTTTTTTTAATTATAGGCCATATCTTTAGCATGCCTAAAAGAAAAATCACAATAAAAACCCAACGCCCTCCCCCTGAGCCTTCCGTAATAAAAAGTGCTGGATTTACTATTCCCAGCAATCCTATAAAAATCAGAACAACAGAGATGAGACGCATTAAACCTGTTTTTCCCAACGACGATCTTCAGTCTGTTGCCAATACGTTAAATTATGATTTTCCATTTTATATTTTTTCCACTGTGTACGAACGAGATTCAACTGCTCTTCACTGCTACCATCAAATATCACGACAAGCCGTTGATAAGCATCAATATCCGAACAAACAGCTCCCTCTATGAGAAAACGAACCTTTGAATCATTCGGATTTTCTTGTCCTGTTGTCAGAAATACAGGCTGAAAGTTTGAATATTGATCACACTCAGTTCCGTGTCCAATAAATGATTCATCCGCATAAACCCATAAATGCATATCCATAGAATCGCGTTGTTCTTCACTTACACATTGTATTGTTACCTTACAAAAACGAGCCAATGCACGCTCTACAAGCGTCGGCAAAATATCTTTTAGCGTTGACTGCGTCAAATGATAGAATAAAATATCCAACCTCTTAAGCCTTCATCATTCTTTATAAAAAAGCTAACATCTTTTTAGAAAAACTTCTATATCCCTAATACAAAGGAAACGGTTCAAGATATAAACCCTCTTTTTTGATTAAGATGCATCACCTTTTTGCACGTGTCCTTTAAAAGACAAAAGTTTTTATTTTCAACGTTAATAAAAAAAATTAAGTTATTTTCTAGATTCTTTGTAGACTATAGTTGAAAATAAAATATAATGTGCGGAAAATTTAAAGAGGACCTCATAGGCAATTTTATATTATTTATTTGGTAAAATATCCAATTCATGAAAGGATATTTTTTCAAACTTTATTACATTTTAACCGAAAGCAGTAAAAATATTTGCTATCGAATTAAAAACTGAGGATTTTCCCCAATTTATGCGTATTATTGAGTTCTACATCCTGAAACGTGTCCTTGTTTTGTTTAGTTCTGTCATGATTGCTGCAGTGGGCGTTAGTTGGACTATACAAATTCTTGCACGGATAAACTTTCTCACAACAAGTAAACAAACACTCCTTACAGTCTTACAATTTTCACTCTCATTGGTTCCTTCTGTTATTTTTCTTGTCATTCCATTTGCATTAGTGATCGCAGTTACAACCATCCTCTCAGCAATGCATCAAGACTCAGAACTTGCTGTCATAAATGCCTCTGGTTTTCCTAAAAGTACTGTTTGGAAACCTATCCTTCTTCTTGCTATTGTTGCATCCTGTATCTCCTTTTCTATAGCTAATTTTGTTGTTCCTCAAGCGCGTCTTCATATGCGACAAATGCTAGCAAGCGCTCATTTTGATCTTATTAATCTATTCATTAGTGAAGGAAGCTTTCAAAAACTCGCCAATAACCTTTACATAGAAATTGGCGAACGAAATCCAAATGGAACACTTGAACGCCTTTTCATTGCCGACCAGCGTGATCCTAAGACTGATCTTTTTTATTATGCAACAGACGCATCCATTGTGAGCAATAAAAACGGCAGTTTTCTGGTTCTCAATAACGGTGAAATAGAAAGAGTCAACCATCAAAATAACAGTGTTTCAATCGTGCAATTTAGCTCATATACTTTTAGCCTAGGAGAGTTTATCCCCAGTGATAAAACACCTACTCTTTATCCAAAAGATCGGTCTCTTTCTTATTTACAAAACCCTGACCCAAAAGATCCCTACTATCAACGAAAACCACTCCAATATAAAGCTGAATTTCACCGCAGATTAACACAATGGCTCTACCCTATTGTTTTTTCACTTATTGCATTAGCAGCGGCAGGGGATGTACGCTCCCATCGACAAGCGCGTCATTCCGCAAATCTCTCGGCAATTGCCCTTTCTTTTCTGGTGTATTGGATGGGATATTTTTTCGCAGAAAAATCAAAGAACGATCTTGCATACGTTCCTCTCCTTTATATTATGCCCATAGGAACAAGTGCATTTGTCTTTTTTATGCTTTTAACGAATCATAAAATTGGGCTTCCCACAAAAGTTAATGAGATACTTCAAATCGCTTTTCAAAAAATAATGAACAAATTTGAACATCGAAAATCTCAAGATTCCTCGGATGAAATATCATGATTGGGTGGACACTTGGACGATATTTTTTTATACGTTATCTTAAAATAACTTGTTATTTCTGGGGAAGCATTTTTGTTCTTGCTCTTTTAATCGATTTCACAGAGAATTCCGGTAGGCTATCTTCCCTTCCGCATTATACAGCAAAAGATGCATTTTTCCTCTCTGTTTTACGCATCCCTTTTATCATGCAACAACTTATCCCTTTCATTGCACTCTTTTCTGCAATGGCAACGCTTATCTCGCTCAACAAAAAACTTGAACTTGTGGTGACTCGTTCAATCGGTGTTTCTGCATGGCAATTTCTTATGCCAGCTTGTTTTGGTGCTTTTCTTTTGGGATTATTTTCAATTCTTCTCATTAATCCACTTGCTGCATGGGGATTTTCTCAAGCAGAAAAAAAGATGACTGAATGGCGCAATAACAATGTACTAACACCTCTTCACAATACAAGTATTCACTGGTTAACACAGCGTACAAATTTAGGCAGAACAACCATTGGTGCCAAATCTATCACCGATCAAGGGCTTTCTCTTCTCGATGCAACCTTTGTACAATACAATGACAACGCAACCGTCAAAAATTGGATTAACGTCCCAAAAGCAACCTTGACTAATGGATTTTGGCTATTAACAAATGGAACAATCTATAAAATAGGGCATCCTCCTGAAAAGTTTACCGTGTTGCAAATAAAAACCAATCTAAAACCTGAATTTTTAACGGAACGTTTAGTGAATCCCGCAACCATTCCATTTTACCAATTGCCAAAAAAAATTATGATTGCACGTTCATTTGGCTATTCTGCTAATAATTTTGATATGTATTTCCAATCTTTGATTGCATTACCAGCATTGCTTGTAGCAATGACCCTCATTGCAGCAACTGTATCTTTAAATTTTACACGTTTTGGGCAATCTAGAATGTTGATTCTTGGTGGCGTAATAGCTGGGTTTATGCTTTATGTTATTTCCGTACTTGTTCAAGCTTTTGGTAATGCTGGATATATTCCACCAATTATTGCAGCTTGGACACCCGTTGTTATTGCGTTATTCTTAGGAATCTCTTTTTTACTTCATAAAGAGGATGGCTAAGTGAAAGCATTAACACTTAAAAAAACTATTTTAACAAAATTAGGTGCTCTCGCTTTTAAAAGTGCTATGGGGGTTATTTTAGGAGGTGCTTTGTCCTATTGTGCGCACGCTCAAAGCCTTCTATCTCCTTCTCAAAGTCGCCTTCAAAATCCGGAATCTCCTCTTTTGCTCTCTGCGGATGAACTCATCTACAATCGTGATGAAAACACTGTTTCTGCACACGGTAATGTCCAAATCGAATATGATGGCAATAAAGTTGTCGCTCAAAAAATTATTTACAATCAAAAAACAGGGCGGCTTATAGCACAAGGGAACGTTGAAATTACTCAAAAGGATGGTAATAAAATTTATTCCAACCAAATTGATATGACCAAAGATCTGGGCGAGGGTTTTGTAAATGCCTTACGTATTGATACAGCCAACAACGTTCACTTTTCAGCCCAAAATGCTACACGCAAACACAATCACATAACAGTCTTTGAAAATGCAACCTATACAGCCTGTGAACCTTGCTCTTATAAACCAGATCGAGACGTCCTATGGAAAATTAAAGCAAGAAAGATCATATGGAATAATAGCGTCAAAAAAATTCGGTTTGAAAATAGCAGTTTTGAAGTTTTTGGTGTACCAATTATAAAATTTCCAAATTTTGAGATCTATGATCCAACTGTCAGGCGTGCTAGCGGTTTGCTTACTCCTCACTTTTTTTATACTGATTATCTCGGTATGGGGATAAAGAATTCTTATTTTTGGAATCTCGCCCCTCATTATGATTTTACCCTTTCTTCTACCATTTATACCCAACAAGGGCTTTTAACCGAAGGGGAATGGCGTCAACGTTTTAAAATGGGGAGTTATAATATTCGCTTTGCTCATATATATCAAATGAAACCGCATAGATTCGATAACGACACGATTGATGCTCAACATAAAAACCGTTATATGCTGGCGACAAAGGGGGATTTTCGTATTAATTCACACTGGACTTATGGATGGGATATTCTTGCTCAATCAGATCGGCATTTTAGTCGTGCCTATAAACTTGAAAACTATAACAATCCTACACAACTTTCTCAGATCTATCTGAATGGTCTTGCAGGAAAAAATTATTTTGATATGCGTTTTTATCATTTTAAAGTTCAAGATTCAATATTGAATGATCCTCATTATGAACGTCACTCTCGGCAAGCATGGGTCCTACCACGCATCGATTATTTTTTCACACCAGATGAACCCATTTATAATGGAGAGCTTACCTTCCATAGTAATATGCAATCAATTTATCGTCGTCATGCTGACTTCAATTCACCCGACCAGAACGGAAACCCTCTCAACACAGTAAGACTTTCTGGTATGGCTGGAAATAGTTTGCGTTTAACAAACGAGCTTCAGTGGAAAAAGCGCATCAACACGCACAACGGACTCATCTTAACCCCCCTTCTCTCTCTACGAGCTGATATCATTACAACCAATGCAAACAAAAATCATACAGCTTCTATAGAAAACAATGCCTTATCCGCAATTCATGGTTCAAAAATTCGTGGCATGGCAACAGCAGGGTTGGAACTACGCTATCCCTTCCTCATTACAGCTGATCATTCTACACATATTATAGAACCAACCGCACAAATTTTTATACGCAATAATGAACAATATATTGGACAAATTCCTAATGAAGATGCTCAAAGCTTTGTCTTTGATGCAACCACTCTCTTTCAACGAGACAAATTTTCTGGTTATGATCGTGTAGAAGGTGGTACAAGAGCCAATATAGGTCTAAGATATTCTGGAAGCTTTAATGACAATTGGTCTCTTTATGGTCTTGTTGGACAATCCTTTCATCTAGCAGGAAAGAATTCTTTTGCAGAAAAGGACTTTCTCAATGTCGGTATTCATTCTAGCTTAGAGGCAAAACGTTCAGACTATGTTGCAATGTTTGGTACAACCCATAAAAGTGGTTTTTCCTTAGAAACGCGTGGACGCTTTGACAAAAAAACAGGAAAAATCCGCCGTAGTGAAATCGAAGCATCACAAAAATGGCAAAATTTTTGGGCGTCTCTACAATATGCCTATATCGCAAAGCAACCAGATTATGAATATTCTCAAGAGCGCCAAGAAATTTCTTTTCAAACAGGACTTAAATTGGCAGATTATTGGTCCATTAATAGCAACGCCGGTTATGATTTAGTATCTGGTACATTTATAAAGCGAGGAATTAGCTTGAGTTATCTGGATGAATGTTTCGGGTTAACATTCGGTTATCAACAGGTAACGAATCCAGGCAGAAAAACACCCTTGCAAAACTTTAATTTCTCTCTTTCATTGCGTACGATTGCAGATATCGGAAAAAAGATAGATTAATTTATAAAGGGAATGTATCAGTCATTTAACTTATCATTGTTTTTATGAAAGAAAGCGTGTATTTTAAGTTGTTGATGAGAATTAATAAACAATGCGAAAGCCTATTTACATGAATAAATTGAAAAAGCGTTTTCTTGCTTTATTTTATATTGCGTCTTTGAACGTAAGCAGCCTGCTAATAAATGGATTTTTGATTCCGACAGTCTTTGCGCAGACTTCTATTGTTGTTACAGTTAATGGCAACCCCATCACAAATTATGATATACAAAGACGCCTTGCTTTTCTTAGATTACAACAAAAGCAAGGCAATTTGGTGGCACAGGCTAAAAAAGAGCTTGTTGACGAAAAGCTAAAAAATATTGAAATAAAACGTCGTAATATTGAAGTAAGCAATGATGAAGTTGATAGAGCTTTTGAGAATTTTGCGACACAAAATAATATGACGATTGATCAGCTCAACCAGATTCTGATCCAAACTGAGATCACTGTGCAACACTTTAAAGATTACATCCGTGGACAAATAGGATGGGGGCGTCTTGTTAGCGCACGCTATCAAGCTGAAACCGGTATGATTAGCGAACAAGAAGCTGTACGCAGAATATTAAAAAATGGTGGTGTAAAACCTTCAACCAACGAATATACATTACAGCGAATTGTTTTTGTCATTCCTGCACATCGTCGTTCAGAGATCTTTGAAAGACGTCAAAGAGAAGCAAGTAATTTTCGCGCACATTTCCGTGGATGTGCCAATGCTCACAATCAAGCAAGAGGTATTTTAGACGTTACTATCCGCCACTTAGGAAAGTTTTTGGAGCCACAACTTCCTAATGCATGGGAACAAGCTATTCTTGAAACGCCTGCTGGAAAAATGACAAAATTACAAGAAACATCTGATGGAATTGAAGCAATTGCTGTCTGCAAAATAAAAAGAGTTTCTGATGATTATGTCGCTCGACTGATATTTTCTCTTCAAGATAGTAAAAAAAGAAGCCCGCAAAAACTTGAAGAATTAAGCAACAAATATTTAGGAGAGCTGCGGCGAGTGGCGCGCATTCAAAATTCATAATGGCTGCTCTTATTGTTAGCGGTGGTGATCCTGCCGGAATTGGTCCTGAAATAGTACTAAAAGCGTGGAATTTGCGTGTTACGCGCCAAATTCCACCTTTTGTACTTCTTGCTGATCCCGATGTTATTCGTTCACGCGCTCGTTTTTTACAGATTGATGTTGAGGTGCAATCTGTTCTAATCGATAATCCCGCAAAAAATTTTCAAAACGCTCTTCCTATCATACCGTTAAAAAACAAACAAAGTGATCAATTAGGTATACCTTCATCGAATAATGCAGCTGGAATCATTGAAGCAATTCAACGCTGTGTTCAATTGATTCAAAATGGCCATGCATGTGCACTTATCACTTGTCCTATTGCAAAAAAGAATCTTTATGATGCCGGTTTTCAATTTCCAGGTCATACAGAATTTTTAGCCGATTTAGCCCATAAAGCTTTTCATAAATATTATCATCCAGTTATGATGTTAGCAGGTCCTCGATTAAAAACAGTACCAATAACTGTTCATATTCCATTTAAAAATGTTCCTTCACAGCTTACCCGTGATTTGATTATTCAAACGGTACTTATTACTGAATGTGACTTAAAAACACGGTTTAAAATAACGTCACCCCGACTAGCTGTTGCTGGTCTTAATCCTCATGCTGGAGAAGGAGGTGCAATGGGAAAAGAAGATATTGAAGTTATCACTCCTGCCATTGAATTTCTTAAAAAGAAAGGACTCAAGATTGCAGGCCCGCTGCCTGCCGACACAATGTTCCATGAATGCGCAAGAAAGGCATATGACGTTGCCATTTGTATGTATCATGATCAAGCCCTTATCCCTGTTAAAACATTAGACTTTGATAGCACTGTTAATGTCACGTTAGGTCTACCTTTTATTCGCACGTCTCCAGATCACGGAACTGCTTTTGACATTGCTGATAAAGGGATAGCCTCTCCCGAAAGCTTTATTGCTGCTCTTAAACTTGCAAATCAACTTGCCGAAAATAGTTTAATACCATGCCAATAGATAATCTCCCTCCTCTGCGTGAAGTCATTGATATATATGGATTACAAGCGCATAAATCTTTGGGGCAGAATTTTCTTTTTGATCTTAATTTAACATCTAAAATTGCTCATCATGCAGGCAATATAGAAGGAAAACCTGTTCTTGAAATTGGTCCAGGTCCTGGAGGTCTCACACGTGCCTTGCTAGCAAAGGGTGCCATTGTAACAGCAATAGAACGCGATGAGCGCTGCATACCAGCTCTCTTAGAAATAGAAAAGCACTATCCTAAAAAATTAAAAATTATTTGTAATGATGCACTGAAGCAAGACTTCACAAAACTCTTTGAAATAAGCCCAGAAAAACCTCGCATTATTGCAAATCTTCCCTATAATATTGGGACACAACTCTTATTAAATTGGCTTTTGACTGAACCATGGCCTCCTTTTTATGAATCAATGACATTGATGTTTCAACGTGAAGTTGCCAAACGGATTACAGCTGAACCTCAATCTACTCATTATGGACGTCTTAGTGTTTTAACTGGCTGGCGTACCACTGCTAAAATTGCTTTTGACGTGCCCCCTCAAGCCTTCATACCAATACCTAAAGTAACTTCTTCCGTTGTTCATATTATTCCACGAACACAACCTCTTGCCTGCTCAGCACAAAAGCTAAGCCTCGTCACAAAAACCGCCTTTGGACAAAGACGAAAAATGCTTCGTCAAAATCTCAAAACACTTGGAGGTGAAGTATTGTTAGAAAAAGCTGGAATTGATGGAACGCGCCGTGCTGAAACGCTCTCGGTTTCCGAATTTGTAACTTTAGCGCATCTCGTGCTCTAAAAAATTGCACTTTTTGTTATGCAATCTTTTTTAATCAAGACATTTATCGATCTTTTCAGCAATAAGCCCATCAACAAAAGAACCAAGATAAGAACAGCGCTCGCGTTTTGCGGTTTCAGCCAAATAAATTGATTTAATAAAAGATAAAGACTGATCTAAATCTTCATTAATCACAACATAATCATAAGAACGCCAATGCTTTAACTCCGTTCGTGCATTTTCCAATCGTAAATTGATGATATCTTGACTATCTTCTGCTCGACGATGTAAACGCGAAACAAGCTCTTTCATTGATGGTGGAAGGATAAAAACAGATACAGTGTCCCCTAGCATCTTTTTTTGCAACTGTTCGGTACCTTGATAATCAATATCAAATAACATATCACGGCCAGTACTTAGTGCGTTTTCAACAGTTTCACGTAAAGTGCCATAATAATTTCCGTGAACTTCTGCCCATTCAATAAATTCATCTCTATTACGCTTATATTCAAACTCTTCCTTTGAAATAAAGTGATAATGCAGTCCATCTACTTCACTAGGACGCCTTTTCCTTGTGGTCATACTTACGGAAAGCTCTAATTGTCCATCTTTTAGAAGTAATCGAGAAATTGTTGATTTACCAGCACCTGAAGGTGAAGAGAGAATAAATAAAAAACCGCGGCGCTGATTTATTTTTATAGCACTCAATTTACTTTCAAAGACTGTCATTACATCACTCTACTTTGTTCATAAATGTTTCTCCAAAATTTGAATTATACATTATCTCAATCTTTCCCCTAATCAATGTGTTTTCTTAGCAATTCTCGATGTTATTCTGCTCTTTTTTGAGATAAGTTATTGAGCAGTATATTCACTGCTTTTTTAAATATTTTTATCCATATGCTAATCTCACTTATGACAGACAAGAAAATGATTTTTTATCATTCTCATAAAAAGTTTAAATAGAAAAATTTTACTATATTTTGGATTCTCATTTACGATGCAAAAAAAATGTGTTATCATTATAAATTCAATGTTTTGCCTTTAATTCTCGCCACTTGCGAACATTCATATTATGTTCCTCTAAAGTTCGAGAAAAAACATGCCCTCCTGAACCATCAGCAACAAAATAAAGTGCATCACTGCTTGGTGGATGTGCCACCGCTTTCAAAGAATCTCGACCTGGATTTGCAATAGCTGTTGGGGGCAACCCATTAATTTTATAAGTATTATATGGTGTTTCCTTCTCAAGATCTGAACGATAAATCGCACGACCGGATGGTTTTCCTTTTCCTCCAAAGAGACCATAAATTACTGTTGGATCCGATTGAAGACGCATATGCTTTGTAAGGCGGTTATAAAATACCGCAGCAACCATTGGTCTTTCTGCTGCAATGCCTGTTTCTTTCTCAACAATTGAGGCTAATATAACGAATTCATCAATTGATTTAATAGGTAAATCAGGGGAACGCGTAGCCCATATAGCATGAATTAATTTTGTCTGTCCTTCACGCAATCTGTTTACAATCTCTTTACGCGTTGTCCCCCGAATAAAACGAACAGTATCCGTCATTAAACAGCCTTCTGGAGGCAAAATGTTTGGAAGGTCTCCAATCAAAATTTCATTCGCAGCTAATCGATCAAAAACTTGCTGAACCGTTAAACCTTCAGGTACTGTAAATGTATACTCAATAGATTTTCCTTTCACAAGAATATCCATAATATCCTGCATCGAAGCATGAGCCGGAATTAAATATTCACCAGCCTTCAGATGCGTTGTTTTTTGGTGATAACCAACCCCATAAACAAAAATATCTGATGATCGAATGAAACCACGTTTTTCTAGCAATGAAGCAATTTCACGAATTCCGGTACCAGGATGGATAAGAACAATTTGTTCTTCCTCAATTTTTCCCTTTTCTTCAAAAATACTCTTTCCAATATAAAGAGGAATACTTATGGCGAAAAGAATAATCACAATCAGCATAAGAAAAAAATGACCGAGAATAACCAACGGATTACGGACGATAGATGATTTCTTTCGTTTTTTATGTATTAACATGTCATAACTATCTGCTCAATGGTTTGAAGAGGAATCACTTACGTCCTTTAATAATTTTCCATATTGGACATAACTCCTCAATAGCGATTAAGGACAATATTATAATTTCTCATTCACCTTATAATAAAGGTGAAAACTCAAAAGCAGAAATTAAATAAAAATACTTATTATCCCCTAAAACGTCGCATCACCAACGATGCATTTGTTCCACCAAATCCAAAAGAATTAGAAAGAATCGTATCAATCTTTCGTTCACGCGGTTTGTGTGGTACAAGATCGATTTTTGTTTCAATCGATGGATTGTCAAGATTAAGTGTCGCTGGGGCTATATTATCCCGTATAGCTAGAACAGAAAAAATAGCCTCAGCAGCACCGGCAGCACCAAGTAAATGCCCGATAGATGATTTCGTTGATGACATAGAAACTTGTGGTGCATAATTCCCTAAAACACGCTCAACAGCCGCTAGCTCTATGGAATCAGCCATCGTTGATGTACCATGAGCATTAATATAATCAAGTTCACTCACATGCACCTGTGCACGCTTAAGAGCAGCTATCATACTACGCTGAGCCCCTTCACCACTTTCTGAAGGCGCTGTAATGTGGTAAGCATCACCGGATAAACCATAGCCAATAACCTCAGCATAAATACGCGCTCCTCGTTTTTGGGCATGTTCCAGCTCTTCTAAAACAACAACTGCCGCTCCTTCCCCCATCACAAAACCATCACGATCAGTATCATAAGGGCGTGACGCCCGTTCAGGATCATCATTGCGACAAGTAGAAAGAGCTCTACACGCCGCAAAACCTGCAAGAGATATCCGATTTATCGGAGATTCAGCCCCCCCTGCCACCATGACATCTGCATCACCAAACATAATTAAACGTGCCGCATCACCAATCGCATGCGCCCCTGTCGAACAAGCCGTTACAACAGAATGATTAGGCCCCCGTAAACCATATTGAATAGACACATAACCAGAAGCAAGATTAATCAAACGACCTGGAATAAAAAAAGGAGAAACACGACGTGGTCCCTTATCACGAAGCGTATAACCAGCTTCAACAATGCCCTCAACTCCTCCAATTCCCGAACCAATTAACACACCTGTACAAATCTGATCTTCATCACTCTTAGGAAACCATTCGGCATCTGCAAGCGCTTGGTTGGCAGCAGCCATTGCATAAACAATAAATGCATCAACTTTACGTTGCTCTTTAGGTTCCATATACAAATCAGCATTATAGGTCCCCTCTGTTCCATCCCCTAAGGGGATGCGCGCAGCAATCTGGCATGGCAAATCTGACACATCAAACTCAGTGATACGTCGGACACCACTTCTTCCTTCAAGAAGTCGTTTCCAACTATATTCAATATTACCAGCTAATGGAGATACCAATCCTAAACCAGTAACAACAACACGTCTCATAACTTCTAACCTTGAACCAAACTTCATCTCTCAAAGCTCTCTTTTCAGAAGAGCTCCGAAGAATATAGGCAAAAGCAATTTATGCCTTTGCCCTTTAGTAATCACGCAGAAGCTTTATCAATGAACTTGACTGCATCGCCAACTGTGAAAATCGTTTCAGCAGCTTCATCTGGAATTTCTACCCCAAACTCTTCTTCAAAAGCCATAACGAGTTCAACCGTATCAAGGCTATCAGCCCCTAGATCATCGATAAAGCTTGCATTTTCTACAACTTTATCAGCATTAACCCCAAGATGTTCCACGATAATTTTCTTAACGCGCTCTACTGTATCACTCATGTTGAAATCCTCGAATTTATATTTTCCTATAATTTGGTTAACTATATCGGTTCATCTAATCAAGCAATAGATACATTACTTTAAAAGATTTTAGTAATGATTTAAAACATCCTGTGGATATCCCCTACAAAATGAACCAATCTGACATTTCGACATCAATTGATCAACGACCATATTAAAGAAATAGATGCATCTTTCTATTTCAATCGTTACTATCTAAAATAATACAACTCATAAATCAATGTGGAATAAAATAAATACTCAAATCATTGCCATTCCACCATTGATATGGAGTGTTTGACCTGTCGTATAGGCTGCTTCATCGCTTGCTAAATAAACAGCAGCAGCGGCTATTTCTTGCCCACTTCCCATACGCTTCATTGGAATTGCAGCCATAATGGCTTCTTTTTGCTTTTCATTAAGCTTGTCTGTCATTGCAGATTTAATAAATCCTGGAGCAATACAATTGACAGTAATGTTTCGCGAAGCAATTTCCTGTGCCAATGCTTTAGAAAAACCTATCAAGCCTGCTTTTGCAGCACAATAATTCGTTTGTCCAGGGTTTCCCACAACACCAACAACAGATGTAATGTTAATAATCCTTCCATAACGGCGGCGCATCATAGAATGTATTAATTCACGCGTCAAAAGAGAAGCAGCTGTTAGGTTAATTTCTAAAACATCATCCCAGTCTTTATCTTGCATACGCACAAAAAGACCATCCTTAGTGATTCCCGCATTGTTAACCAAAATATCGACGTTATCCATTTCTCTCTCTGCAACTTCAGCCAATTGTTTAATCGATTGGCGTTCAGAAAGATTAGCGGGAAACACAAAAACATTCTGCCCTAATTCTGCAGCCACTTCTCTAAGCTTTTCTTCACGTGTTCCATGAAGTCCAACAATGGCTCCTTGTGCATGAAAGCAGCGTGCAATTGCCTCACCAATTTCTCCTGAAGCCCCCGTTACAAGAGCTTTACGCCCTGTTAATCTAAACATTTTTTACTCCTTATAGATTAAATGCCAAGTATGCCTAGCGCTGATTCTATTTCATCAACTGTTCCAATTGTTACCCCCTTTATATCCTTGTTAATACGGCGCGTTAAACCTGTTAATACTTTTCCAGAACCAACTTCAAAAAGCGTATCAACCCCATTAGCAGCGATCCATTCTATCGTTTCACGCCACCGCACCCTTCCAGTCACTTGTTGAACAAGAAGAGTAGTAATACGCTCTGGATTGCTCTCAGGTGCAACAGAAACATTGGCAATCAAAGGAACAATAGGGGGAATTTTGTTAACAGTCAAAAGTGCTTTCTTCATGGCATCAGCAGCAGGTTGCATTAAAGATGAATGAAAAGGTGCAGAAACTGGAAGAAGAAGTGCACGTTTTGCACCTTTTGTTGATGCAATCTCTACCGCTGCCTCAACTGCTTTTGCTTTACCGGAAATAACAATTTGCCCACCACCATTATCATTGGCAATCTGACATAGTCCTTCTCCAGAAACAGTTTCGCAAATTTCTTCCACAATGTGCTCTTCCAAACCAATCAGTGCTGCCATAGAACCTTCACCAACCGCGACAGCAGCCTGCATAGCATTGCCACGAATACGCAAAAGTCTTGCCGTATCTGTGAGAGTAAATGTGCCAGCAGCACAAAGAGCCGAATATTCGCCTAAAGAATGCCCCGCAACAAACCTTACCTTTTCTTCTATACGAAGCCCTAATTGTTTCATCACACGAATGACCGCCATGGATACAGCCATTAATGCCGGTTGTGCATTTGCTGTTAACGTTAAAACATCTGCTGGTCCTTCAAAAATAATCTTTGATAATTTCTCACCCAAAGCATCATCAACTTCCTCGAAAACCATCCGTGCGGCAATAAATTGCTCTGTAAGCGCCTTTCCCATACCAACAAGTTGACTCCCCTGCCCTGGAAAAATAAAAGCTGCACCCATTTATCAACTCCTAAAATTGTACAATTAAATTATTTTCTTTTGACCTTATTCATCCGCACAAATCAAGATAAAGCCCTTTATTTAAAACGAATACCACACTTAAAATTATATTTTAAGGGCGGAATTTGATATAAAAACTTAGGAAAATAGGGTGCTATAAACTGAATAACACCCAAACTTATGAGACTTCCTAAAATTGCACCTGCTAAAATATCAAAGGGATAATGTACACCCACAAAGACGCGCGCCCAACAGATCAAGCACAAAAACACCGTGGCAAATTTAAAAGAAACTTTGTATTGGTAAAAATAAAAGTTAGCTGCATAAGACGCAATGGTCAAGGCATGATTACTAGGAAAAGAAGCTGTTGCACGATGTTGAATAAGCGGTGTCGTCAGCCCTACCACGAATGGGCGAGGACGAAAATAAAAAAGAGAAATGAGATAACCTGTGAAAAGAGCCGCACAAATACTCATGCAAATGCTTAGCGCGACACGTCGTTCTCTTTCCCCACCACAAAACCACAACGCACAAAGATGGAGAGGAATAATATAAATTAAAAACTTTGCACAAAAAATACTAAACGAAATCACAATCGACCAAGCTTGATGATCGTCGACAAACATTTTAAAGAGTGTAACATCAATCTGGTTTAAAAAGTCCATTTTTCTCTCCTTTATGTTACAGTGCTATCTTTTTATAGAAGAGGGAAATATATCAAGATTTAACAAATCAATTTTTTTATGTGCATAAACTTGCTATTTTAAAAGATAACCTGTAGATATGAAATATTCGTTGCCGGCACTTTAGCTGGAGGTTGAACGGAGGGCTGTAAAATATCAGTAGGAAATACAATGTTTCCGGCCTCCCGTGTCTCCGCTCTCGGATGTCTCAAATTGTAAACGCGTCCTTTCTTCTTTGGATTTCCCAAAAAGACAAGTCGCAGAGGCTTTGCGCTAAAACCGGTAAGATTTAATTGAAGAAAGGCAAAACAATGGCTCTTTATGAACATATGTTCCTTGCCCGACAAGACATTGCACCGCAGCAAGTTGATGAACTTTTGAGTCTCTACAAAGGTGTCATTGAAGCGCATGGTGGGAAAGTTGGGCGTATAGAAAATTGGGGACTTCGTCCTCTTGCTTACCGTATTCGTAAAAACCGTAAAGCTTATTATGTCTTGGTCAATATTGATGCACCAGCTTCAGCAATTGCTGAAGTGGAGCGTCAGATGCGCATCAATGAGGATATTTTGCGTTATATGACTATTCGCGTAGAAAAACACGAAAAAGAAAAATCTGCTATGCTCTCACACCTTGATCGCAATAGTCATATTGGACACGATGAAGAGCGTCCTCGTTTTCCACGTCGTCAACGTGAAAATGCTATAGAAGGGGTAGAATGATGACTGATACTAATCAAAACTCTGCACGTCGTCCCTTTAATCGTCGTCGTAAAACATGTCCTTTTTCAGGGACAAACGCTCCTAAAATTGATTATAAAGACATCAAGTTGTTACAGCGTTATATTTCCGAACGTGGAAAAATTGTTCCTTCACGGATTACTGCTGTTAGCCAGAAAAAACAGCGTGAATTAGCTAATGCTATCAAACGTGCTCGCTTTTTAGGCTTACTTCCGTACGTTATAAAGTAAACGATAATACGCTATGCAACTGGAGAGTTTCTCCAGTTGCCTTTCTTATATGGTTAAAAAATAGCTTGTTATATCCTATGTTAAGCTATTGAATGTCAAAGTTGGGGTATTGACATGCCCCTAACTGCAGAAAGCAGGACAGCAATAAATGAAAAAAAATCGTACCTATGAGATATTAACCGGTATTTTGGCAGGATTATTTGCTGTTGTGATAGGAATGGCAATCATCAGTGTTGCAAATGTCGTGCCCCCCTTTTCTCTTCTTCTTGGCTGCTTTCTTTCATTGCCAATTTTTATTGTTGCGTTCGGTCAAGGAACATTAGCCAGTCTCATTGCCCTCATAAGTGCCACTATTGTTCTTATCGTAACCACTAATGCCTATATTGCTCTTGGCTTTATGTTGTTATTTTTCCTTCCTGCTGTCTATGCTTCTTGGCTTCTTGGGCTTGCACGTCCAGCGCAAAAAGAAAACGAACTAATATGGTATCCATTATCATCGGTTATTTTTCATTTAACTAATTTTATCGCTCTTATAGCAACTTTCATTGGGCTCTATGTTCAAACCCGTCCTTCCACACCCTTCATTGCAAAAAAAATCACCGAAAACATAGCACAAACTCTGCAACAATCACAGACAATAAAAGAAGCCGATATACGCGCTTTTAGTGAGTTTTTAATAACGCATACAGCAACTTTTACTGCTGTTTCTTTGACTATTTATAGTTTGGTTTTTCTCATTGGTAACCTTTACTTTTCCATGATAGCAGCACAACACATGAAATGGCTGAAAAGACCCCGTGATGATTGGAGCCAAACTCTCCGCCTTCCAATTTCTGGAATTGTTATTTTCATTATTGTTTGCATAGCATCGATGGTTGAGTTGAGCGCTTCTCTTAACTTGAGTGCCTGTGTCTTTAGTACTGCATACACTGTCATCATATTAATTAGCGGTCTAGCATATCTTCACAATATTACAAAAGGGGTAAACGGTCGGATTATTATACTTTCTCTTGTTTATATTGCTATTTTAACAGTTGTTTTTACTCCACCTATTTCTTTCATGATGATTTTGATGGGAATTTGGGCTGCTATTCAATACAATTTTCAATCACGCAAAAAACTCCACTAAATTTATTTGTTCGAAAGGAAAAACTATGGATATTATTTTACTTGAGCGCATTCCTCGTCTTGGTCAGATGGGTGATATTGTCTCAGTTAAAGATGGTTATGCACGTAATTTTCTCTTGCCTCAAGGTAAAGCTTTACGCGCAAATGAAGCTAATAAAAAACATTTTGAAATACAACGTGCACAACTTGAAGCACGTAATCTTGAACGCAAAAGCGAAGCGCAAAAAATTGCTGAAAAACTTGATGGACAATCATTCATTGTTGTTCGTTCAGCTGGTGAAACAGGACAACTTTATGGTTCTGTCTCAACACGTGATATTGCTGAAATTATAACAGATGAAGGCTTTTCTATTGGGAGAAATCAAATAGAACTTAACCATCCAATAAAAATGATCGGTCTTCACACTATCACTCTTAGCTTACATCCTGAGGTTCAAATTTCTGTGATTATTAATGTTGCACGTTCTACCAGTGAAGCACAACGCCAAGCAGAAGGTGAAACTCTCACTTCGGCTAAAGAAATATATAATATTCAAGAAGAATTATTAGAAGAAAATCAGGAAGAATTATTGGAAGAAGAAATTAACGACAACGATATAAACAGTTCTCATCAAGAAGCTTAATTGCTATTTTTGCTTTCTGTTTTATATTTTTTATTCCATTTTAAATATTGCTCATAAAATACTCACACTTTAAAAGTGAGTATTTTATGGCTATCACACATAAAGAACCTAATTTTTATGAAGGAATTAGAAATATATTATTTAAAGGCATTACATGCTGAGAATAAATAATATCACTAAGAGGAAATATCTTTTTTTCCAGCATATAAAGCAAAAATAATTTAAAGTTCCACCTTTAAGGGTAAGGCTTGTATGAGCGGTAAGTTGATTGTATCCTCACATGATCTGAAATAATTTCAGTTATAAAAAAGTAATTCTGCTTACACAGATATTGGAATTTTTAGGTCATGTAACTTCAAAATACTTAAATTTAGAGTAGCAAAACTTCCACTTTAAAATCACGTATTATAAAATAAAATAGATAGACGTAACATAAATAATACACAAATGATCAATGAGCAACGAAACGAGGGGTTTGAAAAATTATATAATCTTAACTTAAAATGAAGATTTGTCGCTCTATTCTTTTAATTATACGATTTTCAATTTATCGCCTAAAGTAGCTAGACTTAGATTTTTAGTGGAAAAATATTATGGAAGAAACTAACGTTGTTAATGTAGGCTCTTCAAAAAAAGAAGATTCTCCTTCTTTTCGGCAACTTCCTTATAATATTGAAGCTGAACAGGCATTGCTTGGTGCCATCTTTATCAACAATGATTCTCTTGACCGCGTTTCAGATTTTCTGAAACCAGAACATTTTTTTGAACCATTGCATCAAAAAATTTATCATGTTTTATCTCACCTTATTAAAACAGGAAAGCGTGTAGATCCAGTTACAATAAAGCCCTATATCCAAATGGAAGAAAAAATTGGAGATATTACTGTATACCAATATGTTGTTCGCTTAGCCACAGAGGCAGTCACTATTATTAACGCTGAAGATTATGGACGCGTCATTTATGATCTTTTTATCCGACGGTCTTTGATTAACCTTGGAACTCAAGTTGTCAATACAGCTTTTGATGCTCCTGTGGAGCTCACGCCTACCCAACAAATTGAAACTGTTGAAAATCAGTTATTCGAGCTAGCAGAAAAAGGGAAATATGGAGGTGGATTTGAAAATTTTAATGAGGCTATCAAAAAAGCTATCGATATGGCAAGTGCTGCGAAAAAGCGCTCTTCACAATTATCCGGGATAGCCACCCATATTAAAACACTTGATGAAAAAATGGGAGGATTACAAGCATCTGACTTAATTATCCTTGCGGGACGCCCTGGTATGGGTAAAACCTCACTAGCTACCAATATTGCCTTTAATATTGCTAATGCTTATAATCGTAATGCCAATATCCAAGAAAATGAAGGTGGCATTGTAGGGTTCTTTTCACTTGAAATGTCCTCAGAACAGCTTGCAACACGTATTATTTCTGAACAAACAGAAGTCTCTTCTTCTGATATTCGGCGTGGTAATATTTCAGATGAACAATTTTCAAAAATTATTCGTGCGGTGAACCAACTACAAAAGGCACCACTTTATATTGATCAAACTGGGGGAATATCAATTACGCAATTAGCTGCCCGTGCGCGGCGTCTCAAGCGACAACATGGTTTAGATATCTTGTTTATTGACTATATCCAACTCATGACAAGCAGTTCAAAGCGTTCATCAGAAAATCGTGTTCAAGAGATCACAGAAATTACCACAGGATTAAAAGCATTAGCTAAAGAATTGAATGTTCCTATTATCGCTCTCTCTCAACTTTCACGTCAAGTAGAAAATAGAACAGATAAACGTCCACAACTCTCAGATTTACGTGAATCTGGTTCAATAGAGCAAGATGCCGACATCGTTCTGTTTGTTTATCGTGAAGAATATTATTTCAAAAACGAAGAACCAAAATTAGGCACTTTGGAACATACAAAATGGCAGGATGAGATGGATAAAATTATGGGAAAAGCTGATGTTATTATTGCGAAACAGCGTCATGGACCAACAGGGATCGTGCCCCTTGCCTTTCAATCTGATTTCACACGATTTAGTGATCTGGCAGATAGCAATTATCTTCCAGAGCAAATTGGTTAAATCAACATGGTGCGTAATCGTGTTCAATTTATCTGTCAAAATTGTGGAACTATCCATTCTCGTTGGGCGGGAAAATGTAGTGCTTGTGGAGAATGGAATTCCCTTATCGAAGAAACTATAAATGGCGGCATCGGAAGCGGTCCTAAGAAAAATGTTCGTAAAGGACGCATTGTCACACTCACATCTCTTTCTGGAAATATCGAAGATGCTCCACGTATTCACTCTGGTATTGCTGAACTTGATCGTGTTACCGGTGGGGGCTTTGTTCGTGGATCAGCACTCCTTGTTGGAGGTGATCCGGGTATTGGTAAATCAACATTGCTGACACAAACAGCTGCTGCTTTATCACGCAAAGGATATAATGTTATCTATGTTTCAGGTGAAGAGGCTATTGCGCAAATTTGTCTGCGCGCGCAAAGGCTTGAAGCTAACAATACAGAGGTGAAACTTGCTGCTGAAACCAATGTTGAAGATATTCTGGCAACCTTAAGCGAACATAAAAACCTTGATATGGTGATTATCGATTCGATTCAAACCCTATGGTCAGATACAGCAGATTCAGCACCTGGCACTGTCACACAAGTACGTATCGGTGCTCAGGCAATGATCCGCTTTGCCAAGAAAACAGGTGCTGCCGTTGTTCTTGTTGGGCATGTTACAAAAGATGGACAAATTGCTGGTCCTCGGGTCGTTGAACATATGGTTGATGGCGTTCTCTATTTTGAGGGTGAAGGAGGACATCATTATCGCATTCTTAGAACTGTAAAAAATCGCTTCGGACCAACAGATGAAATTGGTGTCTTTGAAATGTCTGATAAAGGATTACGCGAAGTGATAAATCCATCCGAATTATTTTTAGGGGAACGTAATGAAAAAGCCCCAGGCGCTGCTGTTTTTGCAGGAATGGAAGGGACACGCCCGATACTCGTGGAAATTCAAGCGCTTGTTGCTCCTTCTTCCCTTGGAACACCAAGACGTGCGGTTGTCGGATGGGATGGAAATCGTCTTTCTATGATTCTTGCCGTTTTAGAAGCCCATTGTGGCATTCGTTTTGGACAGCATGATGTCTATCTGAACGTGGCAGGTGGATATCGCATATCAGAACCCGCTGCTGATTTAGCTGTAGCCGCTGCTTTGGTATCTTCTCTTGCCAATATCGCATTGCCAACGGATTATGTATATTTTGGTGAAGTCAGTCTTTCAGGAGCTACCCGCGCTGTTTCACATTCAGCACAGCGCATCAATGAAGCAAAAAAACTCGGCTTTCAAGGAGCCTTTCACCCCACAACAACAACCGAAATGATGAAGTCGCCCAATTTTCAACAAAAAACTTTCTCCGACCTTCCCGAACTCGTTGCTACTCTTACCGTAAGTAAAAAATGATCTGCACCACAGATATGATAATATAGAAAAAACTCTATAAAATACAAAAGATCCTTGCTATAAGAACAAAAAATGGCATAACAAA
The DNA here is from genome assembly GCF_042194715.1 of Bartonella sp. CM120XJJH. Lineage (NCBI taxonomy): Bacteria > Pseudomonadati > Pseudomonadota > Alphaproteobacteria > Hyphomicrobiales > Bartonellaceae > Bartonella > Bartonella sp. CM120XJJH. The sequence goes on from NZ_JBHINE010000006.1 coordinate 93,191, forward strand.
AAACATATTTGCGCACAGACTTAAAAGAACACAATTTTATGTATAAGGAACAAACAAATGATCATAACAATCCTTGATGGAATTGTCGTAGTAATCATCCTGTTGTCCGCTTTTCTTGCTATGCTTAGAGGCTTTTCACGTGAAGTGTTATCGTTGATTTCTTGGGCAGTTGCAGCTGTTACGACACTGTTTTTATTCAAACCTGTCTTACCTTTCTTTGAACACTATCTCTCTAATAAAATGATTGCATTGATCACAACATTAGTCACAATTTTTATTATTGTTCTCATTATTACTTCAATTATTACAATGAAGATCTCTGATTTTATTATTGATAGTCGAATTGGTATCCTTGACCGTGCTATTGGTTTTATTTTTGGAGCACTTCGTGGTTTACTGATCATGGTCATCGGTATGTTGCTGATTAATGCACTGATTAAACCTGAGCTTCAAGCGAATTGGTTAAAAAATGCAAAAACAAGGCCTATTTTAGATTCATTGGGACAAAAAGTTTGGGAAATACTCCCAAAAGATATTGGATCTGTTCTTGAAAAGGCAGAAAATTTGTTTAAAGACAGCAATAAACATACGTATGAGAAACACTCTCATGAAAAGATAATTTTAAAAAATAGAGAATAGTTTTTCATGAGGAGAGAGAACTAAATGATGTAAAATGTGATATTAATGATTCCTCCGTATCACAACTGAAAGAATATGATGATAAAAAGTGATGTTTTCTGTCAAGAATTTTCATTAGATGATGATACCCTTCATGAAGAATGTGGAGTTTTTGGTATTCTTGGGCATGAAGATGCTGCAACATTAACAGCCCTTGGACTCCACGCACTTCAGCATCGTGGGCAAGAAGCGGCTGGGATTGTTTCTTACCATAATAAAATATTTCATCAAGAAAAGCATTTAGGTCTTGTTGGTGATCACTATACAAACCCCACAACACTTGCACGCTTACCAGGAAATCGTGCTATCGGACATACCCGTTATTCAACAACTGGAGAAGTGGCATTACGCAATGTTCAGCCCCTTTTTGCTGAATTAAAAGTTGGAGGTATTGCTATTGCGCATAATGGTAATCTTACCAATGGTCTCACATTACGCCGTGAACTCATCGCTTCTGGTGCTATCTGTCAATCAACGTCAGATTCAGAAGTTTTTCTCCATCTTATTGCCCGTTCACGTTATGAATCGTCCTCTGATCGTTTTGTTGATGCGATTAGGCAAGTAGAAGGTGGGTATGCTATGTTAGCGCTCACACGTACAAAGCTTATTGCGGCACGCGATCCAACAGGAATTAGACCTCTCGTGATGGGGGAACTTGATGGTAAGCCTATCTTTTGTTCTGAAACATGTGCTCTTGATATTATTGGAGCAAAATATGTCCGTGATGTTAAAAATGGAGAAATCATCATATGTGAAATACAAAAAAATGGGGAAATTACGAAAAAAATTATAAAACCAGAAAATACAAAACCAGAAAAACTTTGCTTGTTTGAATATGTTTATTTTGCCCGCCCAGACTCAATCGTTGGAGGGCGAAGTGTTTATACAACACGCAAAAATATGGGAATCCATTTAGCACAGGAAGCCCCTTGTGAGGGTGATGTTGTGGTTCCTGTTCCTGATGGAGGGACGCCTGCCGCAATTGGCTATGCACAAGAAATTGGAATTCCCTTCGAGCTTGGTATTATTCGTAATCACTATGTTGGTCGCACTTTTATCGAACCAACACAACAAATTCGCGCTTTTGGTGTCAAGTTAAAACATTCGGCAAACCGTCCTGTGATTGAAGGAAAACGTGTTATTCTGGTTGATGACTCTATTGTACGTGGAACAACATCCCTTAAAATTGTACGAATGCTTCGCGATGCAGGAGCAAAAGAAGTTCATATGCGCATTTCTAGCCCTATGATTTTTTATCCTGACTTTTATGGTATTGATACACCTAAAGCTGAAAACCTTTTAGCAAATCAATATCCAGATTTAAAATCTATGTGTGAGTTTATTGGAGCGGATTCATTAGAATTTCTTTCAACGGATGGATTATATCTTGCTGTAACAGGGGAAAAACGGAATAACGCCGATCCGCAATTTACTGACCATTATTTTACTGGATATTATCCTACGCATCTGGTTGATCAAGAAAATCTCTCCAAAATTCATCAATCATCTGTTCTTAAAACAAGAGATTAATGATGACAAAACGTGACTTTAGTCTCCATGGGCGTGTTGCACTTGTTACTGGCGCATCAAGAGGGATTGGTTATTATTTGGCACTCGAGCTTGCTGCACGCGGCGCTCATATTATTGCTCTTGCACGAACAGTCAGTGGACTTACTGAATTAGATAATCAAATCCGAGAAAAAGGGGCTCATGCAACCCTTGTTCCCCTTGACTTACATCATATGGAAAACATCGATACTCTTGCTATCTCAATTGCCAAACGCTGGAAAAAACTTGATATTATCGTTGCAAACGCAGGAATTCTTGGAACACTCTCCCCAATAGCGCATATAGAAAACACGGTATTTGAAGATGTTTTTCAAATAAATCTTTTCAGCCAATGGCGCTTAATGAAAGCCGTTGAGCCTTTATTACGTGAATCTGATGCTGGACGAGCCATCCTGTTATCCTCAAGCGTTGCGCATGCTGCGCGCCCTTTCTGGGGAGCTTATGCAGCCTCTAAAGCGGCTTTAGAGGTGATTGCCCGCTGTTGGGCAGAAGAACTTAAACAAACCCCTATTAAGATTAATTGTGTCAACCCTGGTGCCACACGCACTGCCATGCGCGCTGAAGCTATGCCCGGTGAAGATCCACAAACTCTCCCTTCACCACAAGAGGTCGCAAAAAAGATAGTACATTTGTTATCACCTGATTTAAATGAAACTGGAAAGCTCTTTAATGTCCATAAAAATCGGTTTGTAGATTATCACGTACCTGATTGATCATCATATGAGAAGTAAATCGTTTGACTCGCTCTTTTTCCTGTGCTTCTCGATAGAAGAATGAAGCACTTTATGATTCTTGGATAGCTTTAGCATCAGCCTTTTTCTCTTCTAAAGTAGCACGTTTATTATAAGCGATAAAACTACAGGGGAGAAAAATCATATAGCTAACAGCTGTAATCAATAAAGTTTCCCATGTGTAAGTCGCAAGAAAACCGACATAAATAACAATGACCAACATGCACGGTATAACGATATCGCGCCTTAAATTTTGATCAATTGTTTTTGCATTCCATACTGGTAAACGACTAATCAAAAGAAAAGCAATAATTACAGTATAAAGACTAAAAAATAATGCCCACCCCCAATTGGGAACCAAACCAAGAGTGCCTAAATAGGTAGGCAATAAAAGGAGTAATGCTCCTGCTGGTGCTGGAACCCCAACAAAATAACTTTTCTGCCACTTAGGTATATTGGTGTTATCCAACATCACATTAAAACGTGCTAATCGCAAACAACAAGCAACACAATAAACAAGGGCAGCAACCCAACCAATGTGATTTGCTTGATTCAAGATAAAGGAATAAACAATAAGTGCAGGGGTAACACCAAAATTTACAACATCAGCAAGAGAATCCATCTGTGCCCCAAAAGATGAACTACCATCTATTAAACGGGCAATGCGACCATCAGCACCGTCTAAAACTGCGGCCAAAAGCACCATTAAAATAGCAGCTTCATAGCGATGTTCAAAAGCCAAACGAATGCTGCTCATTCCTGCACAAATTGCTAAAATGGTAATGATATTTGGAATAACATACCGCATTGATGTAGGTGAACGCCGCTGATTTGCAACATCATCATGCGGGCCCTCAGGATCATCATGCTGCCCCTCAGGATTGAATGAAGAAAATGGCGAAAAATTTTTCATTGTGAGTCCTAATCGTATCTGAAGTCCGTTGTGGCACTCTTATCATCAAAAGAACCCAAAACTGTCTCTCCAGCAATTGCTGTCTGTCCAACTGCAACACGCAATTTCAGTTCGGTTGGTATATAAATATCAAGGCGAGAACCAAAACGAATCAATCCAAATCGCTCACCAGTTATAACGGCATCGTTTTCTTTTGACCAGCAAACAATCCGGCGTGCAACCATTCCTGCTATTTGTACGATACCAATTTTACCATGTTTGCTATCAATTACTACCCCATTACGCTCATTAAACTGACTAGCTTTATCAAAGTCAGCATTGGTAAATCGACCTGGATGATAAACGATAGACTCTACTGTACCACTGATAGGAATACGATTAATATGGCATGAAAAAACATCCATAAAAATGGAAATACGGATCATTTCATCTTTCCCTAATCCTAATTCTTCAGGTGGAACACATGATTCCACAAATGAAATACGCCCATCTGCAGGCGACATAACCCAATTTGAATTCAAAGGTATCACACGATCTGGATCACGGAAAAAGTATATACACCACACCGTGAGAATGAGACCAAACCAAAATAACGGACTCCATATCCAACCAAGAATGAGCGAAATAACAAAAAACGCTACAATAAAAGGATAACCTTCTTTGTGAACCGATACAAAGCTATTATGGAAAGATTGCAGAATACTCATATAATTTCCTATTCATCGTAAACTTAAACAAGCAACAAATCTTTTTGTTCCTCTTGTGTCTTTTTATGTATTTAATCAATCACTCCATATAAAGATATAGATTACATTTTGCTCTATTTATTTTTTACGATTAACAGCACTCGTCTCATCTTCTTCACGCATTTTACGTAATTTTTCTTCAGCTTTCGATGCTTCAAGCTGCTTATTCCACATTGAAGCATATAAACCTTTCTTACGTAAAAGCTCTGTATGCGTCCCATTTTCAATAATACGACCACTTTTAAGAACTAAAATTTCATCAGCATTGATAACAGTAGAAAGACGGTGAGCAATAATCAATGTTGTACGTCCACGGCTTACAATATCCAATGCTTGTTGAATTTCCTGTTCCGTCGCCGTATCAAGAGCTGCCGTTGCTTCATCTAGAATAAGAAGTGGGGGAGCTTTTAAAAGTGTCCGTGCAATAGCCACACGTTGTTTTTCACCACCTGATAATTTGAGACCTCGCTCCCCTACCATAGACTGAAAACCTTCCGGTAAAATTTCAATAAATTTTGATATTTGTGCCATTTCAGCAGCTTTGCGCATCTCTTCATCTGTAGCACTTGGACGCCCATAGCAAATATTATAGGCAATTGTATCATTAAATAACACCGTGTCTTGTGGGACCATGCCAATCGCTTCACGCAAACTCTTTTGTGTTACGTCACGAATATCCTGCCCATCAATTGTGATAGAGCCCGCATCAACATCATAAAACCGAAAAAGCAACCGAGAAATAGTGGATTTACCGGCACCCGATGGACCAACAATGGCGACTGTTTTTCCTCCAGGAACTTCAAAATCAATATCTCTGAGAATCTGACGTCTTGAATCATAGGAAAACTTTACCTGATGAAAACAAATGGTCCCATCGCTTATCTCTAACGGTTTAGCATCCGATTTATCAACGATCTCCTTCTGAACATCTAAAAGATCAAACATTGCTTCAATATCCGTTAGACCTTGTCGAATATCACGATACATTGAACCAATAAAATTCAGTGGAATGGAAAGTTGCATTAAAAGTGCATTAATAAAAACAAAATCTCCTAAAGTTTGTGTCTTATAAAAAACTTCATAAGCTGACATCAGCATCATGACCGTCATTCCAAGACCAAAGATAAGAGTCTGACCAAAATTAAGCCAGCTTAACGATGTCCAAATCTTTGTTGCGGCTTTTTCATAACCTACCATAGAAGCATCAAATCGATCGGCTTCTAGAGTTTCATTACCAAAATATTTGACCGTTTCAAAATTCAAAAGAGAATCAACAGCGCGAGTATTCGCCTCAGTATCCGCTGTATTCATTTTTTGCCGAATACGAATACGCCAATCACTCGCCTTAATGGTAAACAAGATATATAATCCAACCGTTGCAACAACGATGAGAAGATAATGCCACCCATAACTTATGTAAAATACCAGTGCCGTTAATATAAATTCTAAAACTGTCGGTACTGTACTAAGAATTGAAAATCTTACGATCGCTTCAATTCCTTTTGTTCCACGCTCAATCACACGAGAAAGCCCGCCTGTTCGGCGTTCCAAATGAAATCGCAAGGATAACTCATGCATATGTACAAAGGTTTTATAAGCTAATTGACGAACAGCGTATTGACCAACAGTAGCAAAAAGGGAATCGCGTAATTGATTTAATCCAGCCTGCATAATACGCGCGACATTGTATGCCAAAACGAGCATGATGGGAATAATCCAACTGGATGGAAACCATTCAGGTAGCTGAAAGCTTGAATCAAGCACATTCGTAGAATATTTAAAGAAATACGGTACAGATATGAGAACGAGCTTAGCCAAAACAAGATAAAATACTGCCCATAGCACACGCATTTTTAGATCACGCCGACCTGCTGGCCACATATAGGGCCATAAATTGTAAAGTGTGTGCAGAGTTTTCCCTGTATCTGATGATACAGTTTTTGTCATTTCATTGCGTTTCATAAAGTCCTTACTTCTCTATCATCCGCACAAACAGGCAAAATACCCCCTTGCGGTTGTTTATAGGCTCATCTCTTCATTACGCTTCCAATAAGCTATCCCCACTTGTTATTTGAAGTTAGACTGTTTTTGAAAAAGGAACAAGAAATAATCCACTATACAATTTATTATTTTGATCTGTATTTTCATACCACTCTGCTGCAAACAAATTTTCAACTTTTACATGCTTTTTTTTCAATTCTGCCTGAAGCCACTTTTTGGTTTTACCAATCTCTTTAAGTCCATCATCAATAACTTCACCATTTTCTATTAAAATCGTCGATTTCTTTCCCTCGTCCTTTTTAATGACAGTGCAATCACCATTGGTTTCCAAACGAACAAAAGCAGCTTCATGTAAGTGACACCCTTTAAGACGTAACATCGTAATGAGATCATTAATATTGATCCCTAAGTTCTTAATCTTATCCATTTGGAAAACTCCATCTAAAACTAATGTGACATTCCGCCCTGCAATAAGACGACGAAAAAAAACTGAATAGCGTGCAAAAAAATTAAAAGATGTAATCAAGGTTTGCCAGATGAATAAAACAAGCAATAATTGAAGGCTACTAATATTCTGATTATAAATAACGCCTCCAATAATACCTCCCATGACAAAATTACTGACCAAATCAACGGGTGTCATCTGACTAAGACTCCCCCGCCCCGTCGTTCTTAAAATAAATAAGAAGGCAACAAGACCTACAGCCAGCTTAAGCGCGATATATCCATAATGATATAAAAATTCCATCAAATTTTCTCCCTTTATTTATGTAAGCTGCTGGAATAGGAAAATTAGAATCGTTTTATTTCCCACAAAGTTATGCGCTCACCACTCTGCGGATCCTTACTGTCTTTTAAAAGAACCCCCTCGGCTGCAAGCTCATCACGAATTGTATCCGCAGCTTCCCACTCTTTATTATGGATAAGTCGTAGTCTTTCGGCAATGCGCTGATCAATAAATTTTGTATCAAGGAAAGTTTTTCTCATAAATAATGGGCAGTCTATTTCTTTAATCCATTCTTGTCGTAATAGTCCTAATAAATTCATCCCATTAGCAAGAGCCAAAGCATTCCCTCCTTTATAAAACTCTCGTAAAAGAGTTAGTGCTTTTGGAGTATTAAGATCATCACTGAGTGCATCTATCAAAGTATCATCAATTGCTTCATTGTTTTCCATCTCACTTTTTTTGCTGCGAAGCAATTCATACCAACGATACAGTTCGCTGCTCGATTGTATTAAACGCTGCGCAGTCCAATTTAATGGTTCACGATAATGCGTTTGCAACATCGAAAAACGCGCAGACAAACCAGCCCAATTTTGCTTCATTTCATCGGTTAAAATACCATTAAACTCCAAAAAATTATTCTCTAAAACAGAACGAATAGTTATGAAATTGCCAAAGCTTTTCGACATCTTTTTGCCTTCAACTTGTAAAAAACCATTATGCATCCAAAAATTAGCCATTCTCTCCGTCCCAAAAGCTGAACAACTTTGTGCAATCTCATTTTCATGATGAGGAAAAATTAAATCAACTCCACCACCATGGATATCAAAAACATTAGCGGTCGGATCATCACAGGTTAAACCACCGCCATAGGGCGCTAATAACTTTGCCATTGACATCGCAGAACATTCAATATGCCAACCTGGACGACCTAAAACAGGAATTCCGGCCGGCGATTCCCAACCCGGCTCCCCTTCCACAGAAGGCTTCCATAAAACAAAATCCATCTCTTCCCTTTTATAAGCAGCAACATCAATACGCGCCCCCGCCCTCATTTCGTCTAAAGAACGATTTGCAAATGCCCCATAATGGGGAGGATTTTTTATGCTACTTACAGAAAATAATATATGATTTTCCGCTTTATAAGCGTGCCCCTTTTCAAGCAATCTTTCAATTAAAGAGCGCATCTCCGCTAAATGCTCGGTTGCGCGTGGCTGGCTAGTTGGCAATAGACAACCAAGTGCTATTGTATCTTGTTGAAACTGGAAATATGTACGTTCTGTTAATTGACGAATAGCGTCATTCAGTGACAAGTTTGGATATTCGCAAGCTGCTCGTGCATTAATTTTATCATCAACATCTGTAATATTACGTGCATATAGAACATGCTCATTGCCATAAACATGACGCAATAAACGAAATAAAACATCAAAAACAATGACAGGGCGTGCATTTCCTATATGCGCATAATCATAAACTGTCGGGCCGCAAACATAAAGACGTACTCTTGTCGCATCTATTGGTGTAAAATTTTCTTTTTTACGTGTCAGCGTATTATAAAATCGCAACTCTTTCATTATTAACTCCATGGACGATATTATGCACCGCTCCTTTTAGATGTATCTTATCTCAACTTATCCTATTACGCGGTTTAGGCTCAAAACTTTTATCTTATAGTAAATTCTTCTTACCATTTTCCCATTAGTATTCACGGCTGTATTCATCATTTATCATAAAAACAATCTATTTTATTTGATCGAACAAAAGCATTCTATCATTAGAGATGCTTTTCCTCCTTAAAGAAAACGAGCTTAGAAAAAATTCTATAAGTAATACAATATAAATCTATGTGAAAAATAGATCGTTTGCAGGAAGCAAATCTTAAATTTTAAACTACACAAAGCTTCGTCAGTATTTTCAATATTCCACAATGGGTTCCTTACTACCTCTTACGCCCTATATTTTATAATCAACAATTGAGAATAATGCAGCAATTAACTCTATTTTTTTACATCGTTCTCATGACAAAATTATTTTATCTGTACAGAGTTTTATTCAAAGAAAGCGATCAAAATAATGCATAATAGATTGATGAACATCATTATTTTAATATTTCTTGTCATTTCAACGCCAACCTTTGCGCAACAACCTCCACCTTATGAAAAGAAATTACTCCGATTAGCAGAAATTTTGGGATCATTGCATTCTCTCCAAAATCTTTGCGAGCCTCCAACAAACCAATGGTATGATTATATGAATGCACTGATTGAAGCAGAACACCTCATTCCACAAAGACGTGCTTATTTTTATGAAGCGTTTAATGAAGCGTATCGTGCTTTCTCAGAAAATTATCACCATTGTACACAAGCTGCCATTGAAGCCAATCAAAGATACATTGAGGAAGGAAGAATTTTATCTGAAAATCTCCTCATGCATTATAAATAATTGATCTATACAAAAAGTATCTCCCTTAATTTTAGCGATATCAGTGATACTTCTCTCACAAATGCGGGGAGCAACAAACCAGCTCTGAAAATAGAAAGACTTTTAAAGAATAATGTCTCGATACGCTTTTATTCGTATGAGCGCCTTTTTCCCATACAAAATCGTTCTTTGGCTTCCTCCCCATACCTCAAAGGACGAAGATTTTTAACTAAATTTTCTCTGTAAATAATCTAGGTTCTTGTTGAACAAGGTTCCTCTTGGCTTCTAACGCATGTAATTTTCTTCATAATTTCTAAAAACAAGCCTACGAATATTCACCACGCATTAAAAACACTTATGTGCCAAAGAGGCTGACATACCCTATATCAACACTCTAAAAGATGGTATTTTACGGCATGCTTATAATTTTTAATCTGTTTACACCAAAGTTTCCATAAATTTAACAGGCTCTCCTTGTGAAGGTGTGACAATTTCACCTTCCCACATAACGCGCATACCACGGATAATAGTCCCAACAGGCCAACCTTTAACTTTTTGACCATCATAAGGTGTCCAACCGGCACGCGAACCAATTAAGCTATTCGTGATAATTTCTTCTCTCTTAAGATCAACAATGGTTAAATCAGCATCGTACCCAACAGCAATGCGCCCTTTACAGCTTATACCAAAAATACGACTAGGGCCATGTGAAGTGAGATCAACAAAACGTTCAAGAGATATTTTCCCTGCATTCACATGTGTTAACATAATTGGTGCTGTTGTTTGCACCCCTGTCATTCCTGAAGGTGAAGAGGGATAAGGTTTAAGCTTTTCTTCAAGAGTATGAGGCGCATGATCTGAGCCTAAGACATCAATAACTCCTTGTTGAACACCGTACCAAAGAGCTTCACGGTGGCGCGACTCACGAATAGGCGGATTCATCTGAATGAATGTACCAAACTTCTTATAATCATCAGCCGTGAGAGTCAAATGATGTTGTGTCACTTCAATTGTTGCAACATCCTTATGTTTTTTTAGAAAATCAATTTCTTCTTCTGTCGAAAGATGTAGCACATGAATCCGTGCCTTCGTCTCATGGGCAATTTTTACCAAACGCTGTGTACATTTTAATGCCGCAACTTCATCACGCCAAATCGGATGTGACGATGCATCCCCTTCAATACGCAATATTTTACGCTCTTTGAGTCTCGCCTCATCTTCAGAATGAAAAGCTGCACGACGGCGTGTATTCTTCAAAATAAGGCGTACACTTTCATCATCATCAACCAAAAGGTCACCGGTAGAGGACCCCATAAAGACTTTAATTCCAGCCGCCCCAGGAAGTCTTTCTAACTCAGAGATTTCATGGGCATTTTCACGCGTTCCTCCAACCCAAAATGCAAAATCACAATGCATTCGATGAAATCCGCGTTTAACCTTATCGCTTAATGTTTCTTCTGATGTTGTCAATGGATTGGTATTAGGCATTTCAAAAACGGCCGTAACACCCCCTAACACAGCAGAATACGAGCCACTTTCCAAATCCTCCTTATATTCATTTCCTGGCTCACGAAAATGCACTTGGCTATCAATAATTCCTGGTAAAATATGAAGTCCCGTACAATCAATGACCTCACTAGCCGATGCACATGTAAGGTCGCCTATTTCAGCAATACGACCATTTGTAATACCAATATCACGCTTGCTTTTTCCATCATGATTCACAAGTGTTGCACCTTTAAAAATTGTATCAAATGTTTTAAACATAGCCACGCTCCTTACATATTGCTCACTTATCGATTATGTAACTTTGAGCAGAAAGGCAAGAACCATGATTGAAAAACAAAATGCCATTTGCTTAAAAAACCGCGGGCTTATTCAAATTACAGGCGAAGAAGCAACAGATTTTCTACAATCCCTGATCACGACAGATGTAAAAAAAATCAGCCCACAGGAACTTTTTCCTGGAGCCCTTTTATCCCCACAAGGAAAGGTTCTTGCTGATTTTCTTATCGGAAAAAAAGAAGATGGTTACCTGATTGATATCAGAATGCCTTTAGCTGATACGCTTCACCAACGTCTGTTACTCTATAAGCTGCGAAAAAAAGTAGAAATTACACAACCATTACAAGAACTTGTTACAGTTTCTTTGAATAAAGAATCAGATGCTTTAAATTTTGATTCAAGTTTTGTTGATAAACGCTTCCCACAACAAGAAAAAATAATACGAATCTATGGCAAAAAACCTTTTTTGACTTCAGAATATCATGACACATGGAATCAATTGCGTATCCGTTATGCAATTGCGGAAAGTAGTCAAGACTATGAAATTGGTAAAGTCTTTCCTCATGATATTAATTACGATCAAATCAATGGACTCTCATTCAATAAAGGATGTTATATTGGACAAGAAATTGTTTCACGAATGCACCACCGCCGTGCAGCACGTCGCCGTATTTTTATTGTAAAAGGCCAGTGTGAATTGCCCCCTCAATCTAGCATTGAAGCAGGAACTAAAGTGCTTGGCTACTTGGGAACGTGTGTAGAAAATGAGGCTCTCGCTTTAATGCGTATTGACCATGTCAAAGATTCTATGGACCATAACATCCCCTTTACTGTAAAAAACATTCCTGTCACTATAAACGTTGCTGAAAATATGAATTTTACCTTTCCTTAAAATACTATAGAAAATACGCATGGCTAAAGCTGAATTATTAAAAAATGGAGAAGCACGCGCTTGGCAAAGAATGCTCTCTGGACGCAGACTTGATCTTCTCAACCCTTCTCCTTTTGATATTGAAATTGAAGATATTGCCCATGGACTTTCTCGTGTGGCACGTTGGAACGGTCAAACACGAGGAGAGCATGCCTATTCTGTTGCTCAACATTCACTTTTGGTTGAACAAATATTTCAAAAACTTTTTCCACAATCGGGAAGCAACGAATGTCTTTATGCTCTTCTTCATGATGCTCCAGAATATGTCATCGGCGATATGATTTCCCCCTTTAAAGCCGTCATAGGAAAACAATATGAAAGCATTGAAAAGGGCATCCAAGATGCTATCCACATGCGCTTTTCTCTTCCCGTTGATCTTTCTCAAAAACTTTTAAAAAAAATTAAACAAGCCGACCGTATCGCTGCATATTATGAAGCAATTACGCTTGCTGGATTTAATACAGGAGAAGCCCTTCGCTATTTTGGCTCTCCCAATAATATTTTACCCGATGATCTTGATTTATCCTCCTATTCTACCCAACAAATTGAAAACGCATTTTTAACGCGCTTTAATGACTTGGATGCCCAAAGATTATAGACTCTTCGCATTGTTGATTCCTCGTCATTACAGACTCATCACACTGATTTATAATAATAATTCATTGTTTGTTCATATTGAATTAGGCCCCCGAATAACGTAGGATTCTCTCATTTCAAATCTGTTTATATTGCATCAATCAAAACCATTTCCTTGCACGTCAAAAGCGGGGCTGGCGTGTGGGTAAAAATTTTTTAAAAAAGAATTAAAATGCCTCTTATGAAGCATCTCAAGTGCCAAGAACTGTCGCAACATTGGGGGGGCTGGCAAATATAATGATGGTGCTGGCTTGTTACTTCATAAGCGTAAAGATGGAGGTGCTCAATGGATTTTACGGTATACTCTTCACGGGCGCCGTCGCGAAATGGGCTTGGGTGCCTTGAGAGATGTTTCTTTAAAAAAAGCCCGTGAATGTGCAATGCAATGGCGTGCTGTTTTACGTGAAGGGCGTGACCCTATTAAAGAACGCAATAAACAAAAGCGTGAGGCAATAAGTAATCTCCATTATTTAAAAGATATAGCGTTGGATGCTTTTGAAAGTCGTAAAGCCGAATTAAAAAATGATGGTAAAGATGGGGATTGGTTTTTACCATTACGCTTTCATATTCTGCCCAAATTAGGCTGTCTTCCGGTTTCAGAGATTACACAAACAGAGATACGCAACACGCTTTCCCCTATTTGGCATTCAAAAGCTGGAACAGCTCAGACAGCATTGATACGTCTTAATCTTTGTCTCAAACATGCGGCTGCATTAGGATTGGATGTTGATTTACAAGCAACAGAAAAAGCACGTGCTCTTTTAGGTAAACAACTTCATAAAACTATTAATAGACCAGCTATGGATTGGAAAGATGTTCCTGCTTTTTATAAAACACTTTGCGAAAAAACAACTATGACGAATTTAGCTTTGCGTTTGCTTATTCTTACAGGGGTTCGTACCAATCCTTTGTGTCATATTCATAAAGATCAAGTTGAAGGGGATATATGGACAATCCGTGGCTCGAGAATATGAAAGGAAAGCGGGATGCTACAACAGAATTTCGTGTTCCTTTATCATCAGAAGCATTAGAAATCTTAAAACAAGCGCGCTTGCTTTCTCGCAATGATTTCTTCTTTTCTGCAACCGGTCGGGGTCCCCTCGCTGCAAATTGTATGGCTCAATATATGAGAGACAATAAAATTGAGGCATGCCCCCATGGATTTCGTTCTAGTTTACGTGATTGGCTCGCTGAAACAACCGATGCCCCTTATGAAGTCGCAGAAACTATTCTAAGTCATATAGTAGGTGGTAAAGTAGAGCGTGCCTATCGTCGGACTGACTATTTAGAACAGCGCCGCGTTTATATGGATAAATGGGCGGCTTATGTCACGGGTCAATCTTAAGATATGGG
>NZ_JBHINE010000060.1:0-1441 GCF_042194715.1 Bartonella sp. CM120XJJH
TATTTGAATATTCTCTTGTGAGGCTAAATAATATTTGAGTTCGATGTCAGAGTATAACTGTATAAAGATAATATATTGTGAGCAATTTTTTGATATATCTATATATCAGATACTCTCTTTAAATTTGTCTGCTTTTTTAGAGTTTAGAAGTTTTTTACATTTTTAGGGATTTTTTATAACGCGGTTTAACAAGAAAAATTGCTTAAAAAGTCAATAAATTTTAGGCATTTTTTGTAAAATGTTCTCTCTTATGGTGTTTTAGACAAATGAGAGCACCCTTGATGTTTCAGGTCGTCTGTTTTGCGGATAATGCTGTTTGCTTTTGAGCTTTAGTCGTTTTTTTAGAAGAGCAAAAGATTATTTTAGGTGGTTTGAAATTTTCTACTTCTTTGTTGATTGCGTTTTTTGTCGTTTTATTGTTGCTTGATTAGGAGTGTTTTTACGAGATTTTCCTTTTCGACTTTCCAAAATACCAGTGTCCATGGTTGGTCCCATGTGTGCAAGGTCTGGTTTGGAGAAAAGACTTGGTTGTAACACGGGCTCATGGGTGGATTGTTTGCTATGATGTGTTAAGGGGTTCTCAGCGATTTCTAGTTCTATCTTTTGTAATTGTTTGATTTCATCGCGAAGTCGCGCTGCTTCTTCAAAGTTGAGATCAGCAGCTGCTTCATGCATTAATTTTTCAAGGTGTTTAATATGAGAAGCTAAATTTTTGCCAACCATATTTTTTTTCTCGATGACATCAGGGATATTTGTGCGAATATGGTTGTTTTCATAGCCTGAATTGAGAATATCTCCGATATTTTTTTTGATACTTTTCGGTGTGATATGGTGTTCTTCATTATAGGCTATTTGTTTTTGTCGACGTCTTTGTGTCTCCTGTAAGGCTCGTTCTATGGAGCCTGTGATTGTAT
The DNA here is from genome assembly GCF_042194715.1 of Bartonella sp. CM120XJJH. Classification (NCBI taxonomy): domain Bacteria; kingdom Pseudomonadati; phylum Pseudomonadota; class Alphaproteobacteria; order Hyphomicrobiales; family Bartonellaceae; genus Bartonella; species Bartonella sp. CM120XJJH. The sequence goes on from NZ_JBHINE010000060.1 coordinate 915, forward strand.
CTGCATAGAGGATAACACGGCCATCTACGTTACGTGCAGCACGTCCGATTGTTTGTATAAGGGAGGTTTCAGAGCGCAAAAAGCCTTCTTTATCGGCATCTAGAATGGCAACAAAACCACATTCTGGAATATCTAAGCCTTCTCGGAGCAAGTTGATACCGATGAGGACATCAAAGGTGCCAAGCCGCAGATCGCGTAGAATTTCAATGCGTTCTAATGTATCAATGTCAGAATGCATATAGCGTACGCGAATATCTTGTTCGTGGAGATATTCAGTTAAGTCCTCGGCCATACGCTTTGTGAGAACTGTTACCAATGTACGGTAGCCTTTTTGAATTGTTTTACGAATTTCATTCACAACATCATCGACTTGATTTCTGGCTGGACGCACCTCTGTTGGTGGGTCAACAAGCCCTGTTGGACGAATAATTTGTTCTGCAACAAAAGTGCCGTGAGATTGTTCTATTTCCCAGCGTCCTGGTGTCGCAGAGACGGCAATCGTTTGCGGGCGCATCGCATCCCATTCT
>NZ_JBHINE010000061.1:0-1438 GCF_042194715.1 Bartonella sp. CM120XJJH
AAATCAGAAAAGAAAAAACAAGCCCATAAAGCGATCAAAAAAGGAGATCTTGAAACAGCCCGTGCTCTTTTGTCTGAAGCCCCCTCTAAAGATAATACACATGATGATGATGTCTCTCGTTTTATTGTCAATGATGTCACGGTCGAAAAGCTTGGGGAATTATTAAAAGAAAACCCCCGTGGTCTATTGTTGGTTCGTGATGAGTTATCTGGTTTTTTAACCAATCTAGAAAGAAAGGAATATCAAACAGACCGTGCTTTTTATTTGGAAGCTTTTAATGGAGATGGTCAATTTACTTATGACCGTATCGGGCGTGGAACCATTTTTATTCCCAATGCAACTCTTTCAATTATAGGAGGCATTCAACCTTCACGCATTATTCCCATCATTCAAGCAATCCACCGTGGAATAAACGATGACGGTTTATTGCAACGGTTTCAAATGATTGTGTGGCCCGATGAAAATCAAGAGTGGAAATTGGTTGATAGACCACCCAATCAAGAGGGCTGGCAAAAGTATGAAGGGGTATTTCGCTCTTTTCGTGATAAACGCTTAGGTTCTCCAGAACACCCGCTGATCATGCGTTTTTCTCCTAAAGCACAAGTGCAATTTTATGAATGGTTAGAAAACCTTCATAGAGAGGCAAAAGGAGGTACTCACTCAGAAAGCTTACAATCGCATCTTTTAAAAATGCCAAAGACCATAGCAAGCCTTGCTTTGATTTTTGAACTTCTTAATAGTGGTGGTTTAGAAATTGGTCTCTATGCCATTACAACAGCATTGCGTTGGGAAAAATATCTGTTAAGTCATGTCAAAAGACTTTATGCGGCGGGGGATACATTAACAGCAGAGCGTGCAAAATTAATTGTTGAACGCTGTGATTGTTTACCCGATGGTTTTACAGCAAGGGATGTTTATAAACGTGATTGGAAATGTTTAACAGACAATCAAACCGTTAAGCAAGCTTTAGAGCTTTTATGTCGTTGTAACTATATTCGTGCAATATCTGGAGACAAGAGCTCTCAAAGTGGTCGACCTACCATACGTTATGAATGGCACCCCTTAGTGAAAGATCATAAGACATCACACTGAGGCAATTTGGAAATCTTATAAAACATTAAACAATATAACAGTGAACCTTCAAAGCACTCCCCATCATTAGTTTTGGGGGGTTATGGGGGGTTTGGGGGGTCTTTTTACCCCCCCCTTTATATATATTTTTTAGTCAAAAATAAAAGTTATTATATTTCAATAAGTTAATCTTTCAAATAAACAACCTATACTAAACACAACACATAAATACAATTTTTAATATATATCTAAGAGGGTTTTGTCGGTGTTTTGGGGGTTTTAAAAACAGACAAAACCTCTCTATAAAATAATTCATAAAAATTATCAAAATACTCATTCTGATATTTTATATGTACATAACGCATTT
>NZ_JBHINE010000062.1:0-1403 GCF_042194715.1 Bartonella sp. CM120XJJH
CTTCAATTACAAGTTTATCCAACCGAAATGCTAGACCTTTCCTACAATGGACCGGCTGAGATTGAAGGCAATTACATTCGTATGGGGATTGAATTTAATGCCAGTGGTAAGCGTGTTGCTTATCATTTTTGGAAACATCACCCCTATGATGATTGTTCTGCAAGGATAGTCTTTGAGAGTCAAGAGCGCATACGTGTCCCTGCTGAAATGGTCCTGCACATCAAAGAGCGCCGTATTGCCGGACAATTGCGCGGTTCTCCCAAAATAACGCGCTGTATGACAAAGATCTTTCAACTCGAATCCTATGACGACGCAGAACTCGATAGAAAAAGGACGGCGGCTCTTTTCGCGGCGTTTGTCAAGGACAATTCACCAAACGTCGAAAAATTATCCGATAATCGTGATAAAAACAACGTTGAAGAAGAATACAAAGCACCTGTCATTGCGCCCGGTGCATCTCTTTATTTAGGAGAGAATAAAGAGGTTACATTCTCAAATCCTGTTGAGGTTGGTGGCTCTTATGAGGCTTTTCAATTTCGCAATATCTTGAAAATTTGTGCAGCACTTAATATGCCTTATGCCGTTGTGACAGGAGACGTTACGCGGGGGAATTTTTCAAATGTGCGCACCTCCATCATTCAGTTTAGACGGCATGTTAAACAATGGCGTGAACATATTATTGCCTTTCAGTTTAATCGCATTATATGGGAGCGCTTTGTTGAAATGGCGGTTCTTTCTGGATGCGTCAATTTGCCAGGGTGGGAAGAAAATCCCTTGCCATGGGTTCAATGTGAAAGCTTTGCACCCCCGCTTGAAATGATTGACCCAAACAAGGATATCTCAGCGGAAAAAGAAGAAATCCGTGCCGGCTTGAAAACACGGCGTATGGCTCTTGCCGAGCGCGGCTTTGATATCGACAGCATTCATGCCGAAATGCAAGAAGAACGCACAGATGCTCGTGCGCGTGGTTTATCTTTTGACACCGATATGGCGGCACCGGCTGGTAGCAATCAAGTAATTGATACCGCAGATTCAGAGACTTCTGACACTTATGAAAGCAACCAAGGCAGTGAGGCACATACAAATGGTGAATAATCTCGACATGCCGTTTTTGGCATCACGGCTTTTTGGTGTTCCTCATATGCTTGCATCGACAAAGCTTGATATCATTTTGAATGCTCTTGCGCCGCGTCTTTTTGAGGGAGAAAAGTTTGCCACTGGGGCTTTTGCGCAAGGGGATACGGAAGCTTTAAGCCCCCCCTGAAACTTATGTAGTACAAAACAATATTGCCATAATACCAGTTCATGGCACGCTTGTGCGCCGTGGTGCATGGCTTGGGGCTTTATCGGGGCTAACCTCTTATGAAGGTTTGGGGGCTTCTTTTCGTGAAGCCATTGCACAA
>NZ_JBHINE010000063.1:0-1389 GCF_042194715.1 Bartonella sp. CM120XJJH
GCAGTTCTTACCGGAGCATTCATTGCGGCAATGGTACCGGCAGCTTCTGCAGTTGCGGGTCTTGCACTATCTCTTGTAGCTTCACTCATTCCAGCAATAACTGCCGTTGGTTCTGCTTTTATATCGCTTGGTATCGCAATCATGACCACTCCTATCGGCTGGATCGCTGGCGGCATAGCAGCCCTTGTTGGAGTTGGATATCTGCTCTACAAAAATTGGGATACGGTAGTAAGCTTCATAAGCAACTTGTGGAATTCTTTTGCGAGCTTATGTAGTAACGTTTTCAATAACCTCTTGACGCTCTTTAAAAACTTTTCACCACTTTCTTGGATTTCGAAAAAAATCAATGCATTGATTGAGTGGCTGTTTGGGATCAATCTCATGGAAGCAGGAACCAATCTAATTAACGGGCTTTGGGAAGGGATCAAAAGCAAATGGAATGCTCTGTCTGATTAGCTCAGCGGCATGATAAGCAAATTAACCAGCTGGATGCCTAATTGGATGAAAGAAAAGTTAGGCTTTAATGTCTCAATCAATAAGACTTCAACGGAGACGATTAAAACCTTTACCAATGAAACCAATGCACGTGCAAAAAGAATGCTGGATACAGTAGTGGTTACAAATACCCCACCAGAAAAACGCAAGAGTGGTTTTAATACAAGTGTCGTTGAAACAGGACAAATGCAGGCAACAAATAAAGTGGGTGCCTTTAAAGCTCCAAAGCCTATTACGGTTCACAAACCCGTTGAAGTAGACGCGCGTGTAACTATTACAAATCTCAATATTTCAGTACCAAATGGTCTCAAGGACGAAATCAGAGACGCTGTCAATCAAGCACTTGAACGCTATGCAAAACAGCAACGTTTAGCCATAGCCTCTAGCCTTTCGGATTAAATACCATGATGTTAGCTTTGGGTGGTTTTATCTTTTCCATTGAAACAGCAGCTTATCAAACACTTGATATGTCTTATGGGGTTCCATGGGTAGAGCAAGGGCGATTGGGGCGAAAAGCTGCTCTTCAATTGCCTGCTGTTGCAAATGCGGAATTTTCTTTAGCAGGGGTGATTTATCCAGATTTCAAAGGTGGTCACAGACAGCTCGAATATTTGCGACAAATAGCGCATATGGGACCTCATATTCTTGTGACCGGTCAAGGCAAAATCTTAGGTAAGTTTGTCATTCTTTCCGTAGAGGAAAAGCAAAGCGTTTTTCATCATAACGGCACCCCCAAAAAACAAGAATTTACGATAAAATTGAGAGAATATGGTGAAGATCTATGAGTGACCTTTATATGACCAAAGATGGCGATATGGTGGATGCCATTTGCTGGAAATACTATGCCAAAGGTCAACAAGCGCTTGCTGTTGAACGCGTCTATGCAGCGAATTT
>NZ_JBHINE010000064.1:0-1371 GCF_042194715.1 Bartonella sp. CM120XJJH
CGCCTAATTTATTAGCCATATCTAATAAACGTTCTGTCCGATCAATACGAATTTTACGTAAGGTTTTGCCAAATGGTGTAAGCATGTGATTAAAGCTCCTATTAATGAAATCTGCAATTAAGCTGCTTTGAGAAGCGAGCCTATATTCTTTTCTAAAAATTGAGGTACTTTGATTTTAGGTGAAAAAATCATCAATTCGGTAGCTTGCCTTTTCTCTTGTAGAGAATATTGTAAGCTAAATTCTATTGAGAGATATTGCCTATACAAAAATTTAATTTCTTCAACGTTGTCATAAGTAATTAGCCAAGGCGCTGTCACATGTTGGGAGATGACATTCTCTAAATTATTATGATCATTAGCTTTGTAAAACGAAGTGTAAAGCCCTTTTCCTTTTTTAAAATAAGGAGGGTCCATATAAAAAAAGGTGTTTTCATCAGTTCCATAACGTAGCAAAAATTCCCGTGCATTTAAACGAGTTAAATGTATTTTATCTTTTTGTTCACTTATGCGAAGAATGCGTTCAATTATATTCTCTTTGTTAAATCGGCAATCTATTTTATAGGCACCGCTTTGTCCTTTCCCTCCAATTGGTCCAGCATTTTTAATAATTCCAGATCTATTTGTGCGATTTAAAAAGAGTGCTGCAAATCCTGCGCTAAGCACATCTGCACTTGCAGGAGAAATTTCTTTTTGTATGTACCATTCTTCTAAGTTAATGGTCGTTGTATTGATTTTTTCTATTAATTCTTCTGTCTTGTGCAAAACGCAATACCAAAAGCTCCAAATGAACAGATCAATATCGTTAATGTAAATATCTTTAACATCACCATTAAAAAGAAGCTTTAGAGCAAGTCCGCACCCGCCAGCAAATGGCTCTCTATAGGAACAGCCATTTAATGCATTTTTCTCAAATATTTCTTTGATTTTTCCATACAGTGCAGCCTTACCGCCTGGATATCTCAATGGTGAGCAGACATGAGTCATTGTTACGCGCCTTTTTCAATGATTTTTTGATGTTTTTGTTGATTTTATCGAACGTTGAGAAGAGACAACGTAATCTGAACAGTTTTATAAAATCGGAAATTTTACTTTTGGTTTTTAACTAAGCATTGTAGTGTGTAAATAGATATATTTATTAAACTACGTGTACGCAACATAAGGAACAATACACAGACTAAAAAAGAATACCAAAGAGCAATATCTGAGTACCAAAGTACAGTATCCAATGGAAAAGAAAGCTTATACTCCACGTACTTAGAAATGACAGGTAAAGAAACAGTTTCTTTATAACTATTTGGGAAAATTAAAACGACAAGCGCTAAACTTATTAGCTTTAAAAGTCTGTGCATATACTGTTGTAAATCACGTGTT
>NZ_JBHINE010000065.1:0-1356 GCF_042194715.1 Bartonella sp. CM120XJJH
GGCATCATGCCAAACCCAACAATCGCCCTCATGAGAGAGGTTACCCTCATGCTCTATAAAACCACCAACGTCACCTTTCTTGACTCTTCCAAAGTCTTTTAAAGCACATATGCGGCGTAGAGTATGTCCATCAACTTCGATTGTTTCATCAGTAAGTTCATATTTCTTTTCCATAATGATAGCCTCTTAATGCATGCTTTGTCTTTTAAGCTCTTGAGACAGCACCCCCATGCCTTTTGTTGTGATTTTTGCTGAAGGAATGACTTTTTCAGCCTTTGTTGTTGTTTGAATAATGTGGGTTGAGCAATCCATTAGTCCTTTTTGGATTTTATCTTGATAAGGAAGCAAAGGAGCGCCATCAGTAATTCGATATATCCATCTTTTTTCTTGTAAGAAGAGAATGAATTTTTTGGGTTGCATTTCAAGAATTTTAGCAGCTGTAATAAGACCGAAGAGCCCATCAGAGCGTTGTAAGCTTTCAAGAGCCATTGCTTTTGGTTTTAAATCTTCAATGATGGTATCTTTTTGATTTATTTGTCCTTGTAGGTAATTCAAAAAGCCAATCATCGCTTGTGGACTTGAGTAATCGATTTGTGGTGTAACAACTTGCTTTGCACGCCGCTCGCATTCAATAAAATATTGACGGGCTTGCTTTCCTTTTTTATTACGCTCGACCATGGCAAGCTCTTTCGCCATGTCTAAGGTAAGATAGTATTCTACTGCTATGGCATTGTTCGCTTCCATTTTTTTGTGGAAGCGAATAAAGTCCCTTCCATCAAGGAAAGCATAGGTCATAATACGTTTTTTTATCCAAGTAGAAAAATCTTGTTTACTCTCCAAAAAGACATGTAATTCACGTGCATTTACTGTCTGAACGCTTTCTTCGTTAATGGTGTTATTTGTAATAGCGGTAGGATTATGAATAAGTTTACTCAATACGATAATTTAATAAGAGGAATGAGGGGGGCGATTTTAAGAGGGACATGTATAATGTGGGTAATTTGGAATGACATCCGTAAGAGTTAGACGGTGCTGCTGTTCATAAGTCCCGTAAGTTTCATCTTCATATCGCTGCTGTTCGATTTCTTCTAAAAAAAAACCGTATGCGTTACTGTCTTTAACAAAGTCGTGAGGTATATTGCCGTTGAAACACTGCTCTTCACATTCTTTCAGATAGCATTCGGCAATATCTTCAGAGATATCTTCACAACGATTAGTCGTTGGTTCTACACGCAAAATTTGGACAGCATTATCGGCTTGGTCGATAAATTTGATCATGTCCTTTTCTTCTAAGAAAGGACCAGATTTAGCGAGATTTTGTTCTTCATTTTCGCAGATGACTAAGAGAATTTCATC
>NZ_JBHINE010000066.1:0-1323 GCF_042194715.1 Bartonella sp. CM120XJJH
CCGCCTGCAAAATATTGCTTTTGCCTTTGGCGATAATGGCGCTCTAGCACTCCATGGTGCAATTTTAACCTTTGAAGTCATTTATGTGACAAATATCCCCAACATGGATGAAGAAGAAGGCAGTGTAGCAAGAATTGTTGAACCTTTCTTAAGCTTTGAACCAGAAACAGGCGTGAAAAACAAAGATAAATACCATAAAATTGAAGGTGGACATGTTAGAGCGACGCGATAAAGAAATCACAGATCTAAAGAGACGTGTGGCCAATATGGTTGTGGTGGGAAAAATTAGCCATGTCGACCATAAAAATGCACGCTATCGGGTAAAAAGTGGCAATCTTGTCAGTGACTGGATTCCAGACACCCAAGCCCGCGCCGGTAAAACACGCTCTTATGAAGGGCGTGATATTGGAGAGCAAGTGGTTGTTATCGCGTCATCTGGAGATTTATCACAAGGGGTGATTGTTGGCTCCATTCATACAGATGCTAATCAAGCCGCCGATAAGGGCAGCATTCACCGAACGATATACCCTGATGGAACCAGCCTTGAATATGATGATGAACAAAACACTTATGGAATTCACATCAAATCAGGGGGAAAGTTTATCCTGACAATCGCTGATGGTGTGTCACTAAAAGGTGATGGGGGCAAGCTAGAGCTTACCGCACCGGAAGGCATAAAGATTGTTTCAGAAAGCGATATAAATTTAAACGCAAAAGGCGGCATCTCTTTGAAGGCAGGTGGTGGCGTTTCTCTGAATTCGAATGATAGTCTCTCTCTTCATTCTGGGAATAATGTTTCCATTCATTCAAGTGAACTAAAGCATAACGGTACCAATGTAGGAGCAACACATGTTCATGGCGGTGTTTTCCCTGGTGGCTCGATGACAGGAGGTCCCAATTGAACAGTGGAATGGACCGCACAACGGGAAAGCCATTAACCGGCATTGATCATTTGCGCCAATCAATCCTTGATATTTTGTCAACACGGATTGGTTCGCGTGTAATGCGGCGTGACTATGGTTCACGTGTTGCTGAACTCATTGATGCACCGGTTAATAATGCTTTTTCTGTTGCTCTTTATGCTGCTGTTGCTGAGGCTTTAGACAAGTGGGAACCGCGTTTTAAATTGAAAAAAATTGATTTTAAATGGAGTGAGGCTGGACAAGTTTCTTTGTCCTTTGAAGGTATTTATTTGCCATCCGGCAAGCCCATTACCATGGAAGGATTATTGATAAAATGAATGGATTGCTTGCAAAACCCGAAATCATCACAGAACTTTCTTTTGAGGAAATACGCGCTGCTGCTCTTGCCCATTTAAAAGAG
>NZ_JBHINE010000067.1:0-1280 GCF_042194715.1 Bartonella sp. CM120XJJH
TAGCTCTCAGAAGTTGCTATACTAAAATTGACTATTTCTGCTCCAGAATTCATTGTTTTGCTTTCGGGATCAGCACCTAAACGCCCAATTAACATCACTTTATTTAGCATGTTTTTTCTTACCTTAAATTTGTATTTTAATACATAGAAAATCTTAGCATGATTTGCTTATTTTTTCAATTATTTCAAAAGGATATTATTGTTTTTTAATATATAAAATTATGTTTTTATCTTTTGATAAACATAAAGCCACACCACGCAAATGACATGGCTTTCTATTTTAAAGCAGGAGCCCCCCGCGCCGTTATTTACGCTGTTTTTTCACTAATGGCATCATTACTACAAACATCATCACGAAATGTTTTCTTTTCCTTAAGAGCGGCGTTACCATAAATTTTGACATCTTTGTAAACAACCGCTTTTCCATAAACTCTTGCATTATCAAAAATATGAGCACCCTCATATATATAAGCAGACCCTGATACTTTTGCATTGCCATAAACAAAGCCACTCACATCAGCACTATGCCAAACCTTGGCATTGTCATAAATTTTTGCATTTACAGCAATAAAGGCTTTCCCATAAACCACGGCATTGTTACAAACTTGACCACAAATTTTTGCATCACCATAAACCTTGGCATTGTCATTAACCACGCACGTGCTATGAACGACTCCCTTACCACGAACCCACATACTACCATTAACACTCGCATTATCAGAAACCTGTGCATTGCCATAAACATGGGTATCATGACCATAAACTTTAGCTTTACCACTCACTATAGCATTATCATAAACTTTCGCATTACCAGCAACGGCGGCTTCATTACGTACCTTTGCATTTTTACTAACAATAGCATCATATGCAACTATAGCATCATCATAGACCCAGCAATTGCCATCATGGGATAAATTGCTTTCCTTTTCAATAAACCCGCCAAGATCCCCCGCCTTGACATCATCGAAATCTCTTAATGCACGAATGCGATAAAAGTGTTTAGGTTGACGTGTATCAGCATCGCAAACTTCTTTGATTTCGTCAGTAATTTCATATTTTTTAGATATAGTTGTATTGGTCATAGGTAGTTCCCTAATCTAATATTCAATAAAATTTTAATGAGATGTTTAAAGAGAGGCACCCGATTAACGTCACTTTATTTAGCATATTTGTAGCCCCATTAGATTTGCACTTTAAAACGTATAAAATCTTAGCATAATTTGCATATTTATTCAATTATTTCAAAATGATATTATTGTTTTTTAACATATAAAATTATGT
>NZ_JBHINE010000068.1:0-285 GCF_042194715.1 Bartonella sp. CM120XJJH
CTGCTAATGCGGCAAAATTGACAGCCAATTCTGCGGCAACAGATGCAGAAGAAGCACAGGACGAAGCAAGAGAAGCCAAGCAAGCCGCCTCTCAGGCAAAGACGCTAGCCGAAGAAGCTAAAACGATAGCAGAGCAAGCTAATCAATCCCTTATTTCGTTTAATTTGACAGATACGAGTGAAAAAATTGAACTCTTTCGTGGTATCCTTCTTCATATTTACGATACTTTGAAAATAATGAATCTAAGTGTTGTTGCAAAGTTTTCTCCATTTCTTGTAGCAACTG
>NZ_JBHINE010000068.1:369-1266 GCF_042194715.1 Bartonella sp. CM120XJJH
AAGACTCCAGAGGACACCCCTACCAAGTTCGACATTGAACTTGAAGCAGGAAAAAATTATTATGTTTATGTTGTTCCTAAAGACGATAGCATCCAATCGGTTGTGTCACAGAATGCTACTTATCCAGATGGATACACAGCGGATAATTCTGTCAAGATAGGAGGGTTTCATACGCTTTGTGCGGATGTTGGAGAGATTTCCGGTCATCCATTGTCTGGTTATAGAGCAGGGGATATCTTACCCAATTCAGTTTGGTGTTTGAATCACCGCCCGCATAGTAGTCCAGAAGGGATGGTCTACGACCCCTCTACAGATCTTTGGGTTGATATTTATCTCCAGTCAGGGACGGGTGAAAATACGCGCTCGGCGTATGGTACTCCGATCACAACAAACCGTACTTATACAGATCACTTATCTGATATGTTGCGTGTTAAAAAATCTTTTCTCAATGATACAGAATTTGCGTCTGCGATGTATGGAAGTAATGAAAAGACAAATATTCAAGGGAAGAAAGCCCCTTCTCCTAAGAGTTCTGGAGGACACGTTGATACGGCGAATAGGCGTATGATTTCACATATAGGGTGTGAGGATGGCTGCGGTTATGTTTCACAATTTTTATCAGAGACTTTTCCAATACAGATACCTTCTGTAACAGCGGGAAGGACGGCTTTTAGAACAGATATGAATGTGTTGGTAGGAGGAGGTCTTTGGAGTGGTGGTGTCTCTAATGGTTCGTTTTTTCGTAGTGGTCAGTATTCTCGTAGTTTCAAGGGTGAGATGTTAGGGGCTCGAGGCTGTAGCCGTCCCCGCCGCTTTGTTTAGAGGAGGACAATAGAGATGATAGATTATCCAGGGCATTTAAATACGAAGCAAGATTATCTGAACATGCTTGAATTT
>NZ_JBHINE010000069.1:0-1229 GCF_042194715.1 Bartonella sp. CM120XJJH
AAAATTTCACAAAAAAGCTGCACTATACGTGCAGCTTTTTATGTGTTTGCTTTAGAGGTAGAGGTTTTAAAGTATGAAAGTATCCTTACGGCTTCTGTAACCATAATATCCAAACACACTGGAAATAATGGCGCCTATCAGACTGCCTAAAAATCCCCACCATCCCATATTAGAGGCTGTTTTTGTGGCTTTAGTTGCAGTGTTTTGGGCAGCCTTGATTGTATCTTCAAGATTATCCGAGAGTGTTTCTGCCCGTTCTTCAAGCGCTTTTATCGCCTTTTCAGTTTTTTCCTCTGCGCTTTGATAGAGTTGGACGGCACGGTTTACTGCTGTTTGTGCATCAGCACGGGACATGCCATCGGTCATGAGGGCTTTGATGATATCACTTTGATCAAATTTTTCCGTGAGATCTTCTACGCGATCAGACAGGCGCTCACCAAGATTTTTTAAAGTGGTGCGATAGTGAGAAGGATCATTTTTGAAAGCTGTTATCGCAGAACCAATATCGTTGAGTGCAGCTTGATAGGTTTGTTTTAAACGATCAGGGTTGAGAGCAGGAATGTCGCTTTTATTGAGAAGGGTGCGCAATTCACTCGAAAGTTGATCAAAATTGATGCCATTGTCACTGTTTTTTGCAAAAAACTTTTCAACACTTTCGCTGTTTAATTTTGCAAGTATGGGGGAAATATTGGTTTTGAGGCTGTCTACGGTTTGTTGGAGCGTGGAGCTGTTTTCTAGAGCCGTTTTAGCTCCTATCTTTGCTGTACTAGAAACCACGTGGATGGCTTGAAGGGTCATCAGCAATGTTATGAGAGCCCAAGTGAGAAAGCCATGAAGCGTCCCTGAGGTTTCAGCAAAACGCCCAGCGACAAAGCCTCCTAAGGCTAGGCTAATCAGTGTAACGATAACAGAACCCACGCCAAAGGAGAGGAAAGAGCCTTCCAATGGGGTTGAAGAGGTGAAATCCATTTGGCTTAAGCCTAACGCTGCTACCAGAAAAGAGAGGCAGATTGAGGTGGCAAGAGCTGTCACCAGTCCCGCAAAGATTGCGGACCATGAAATGGGTGTGTGAAAGAATGGATACTTTTCTTCTAGAGATGTTTCTCCTAGAAAATTCGTATTGAATGGTGTGTCTTCCGGAATGCGAGTTTCCATGTTTTATCTCCTTGAATATGCTGGAGATACAATGTCTTTTTGCCAATTATGTTCCAAAAGGGATAAAGAGCCGC